>CAZJXY010000275.1:0-5492 GCA_964549925.1 uncultured Bdellovibrionales bacterium
GGGCGGGTGCTAGATTGCTCTTATCGCGATTTTTGGGAGAAAGTTTCCTAGAATCACTCTACTGCAATTCAATTAAATTTAGGCGAAGTTGCCTGAGAGAAAGTCGAGGGGACACATTCCCCTTGCAATAAGACCTCACTTCAGTATTCTCATAATACTGTTGTTGTGGATTATTACCTGACTACTAAAGGTTGAAAATTAGTATGGGTGGTCTGAATCAGTCCCTCGGAGCGATTCTGCTTGGACTTGCCGGATCTGCGTCATCCAGGCCTCAGGATCTGCTTGAGCAATCTAGCGAAAGCTTGCAGAGCGAGTCTGTAAAGATTTCTCATGATGATTTATGGTCGAAAGAGCAACTTTTATCCCTAGGCACTAAAGACTCTCAGGGAAATCCAATTCTCCCTGACAGTTATGTAGCTACCCTGGAGACCAGAATAGCTGAACGGTTCTCCATCCCTGATAGTTGGAAAGTTGAGCTTCGTTCACCTGACTTTCGCTCTGAAGCAAAGCCCTACTACGCTAGAATCTCTACCCTAAAAACTGGGGACGAACGCATGGAGGCTAGTCTTAGGGGACCAGAGGGATTGGAGCTAAGATTTAACTTAACCGCCGACGGCTGCTGGGCCTTGATTAGCAACGCGCTCTTTATTGCCGAAGATGGTAAAAGTGAGTTCTCAAGGGATCAATTTAAAACTCGCACTAATTTTTTTCCGATTCGATCTATTCCCGGTGTTTTGAGCTCCTTGACCGAACAATTAACAGCTCTTCCTGACGACGGGTTCGCAAAGCAATACCTCCAGCTTGAGAATGCAGAGCCTCTGGCTATACCCCCCACCGCCAGTTGTTCAATAAGTTTGAGCAGACCCGAAGCTAATTATTCTGCAATTTTGCGTGGTAAAATAACTTTCCCAGTGGAGTGTGGCCAGCCAGTCGGTTTTCGCTATGAAGGTAACCAAAGGTTGGGCGATAGTGTTATCGGGCCCGATACTACCTCGTTGAGCTTAAGCGAAGTGATGAAAAACTCGGCTGAAATCGGTAGGGCCTGTTTGAGTTCCAAGGGTTTAAGCTTTACCTTGAGGCACGGACTCAATGATATTCTAAGCGTATATTTTAAACAGACAGACGGTACTCCCTTAGGGTCCGTCTCCTTCCCATTTAATGCAGTTACAAACAACGGAAGTTTTGAGCCTGAGTTTGTGTTAGCAAAACAGGAACAGAAGTTTAGGATAGATACTATAATGAAGCTCGTGTCATTAATCGAAGAGGAAACCTCAAATAAAGATCGAGCCCTTTATGGCGTTATTTCAGGACCTGATGGGCAGTCAGTTATTGTAATGACCTCGCCAAAAGTGGAGATCCCCACTGGATTAGGCCGTTCTGGAATGGGTCAAAAGCCGGAGGAGATTACACTCAAGGTTGTGAAATTAAGAGACGGCGCTCCGATTGAAATAGTTAGCAGTGAAAGTTCGCGGGTAGAAGAGCATCAAAGAGGCGATAGTAGAACGGAGGTGTCTTTGGCTACTGCTGCTCTTGGACAGATTAAGTTATACGTGCATAATTCGGTCTTTTGTGCCGATGGTATGGATCTATCTGAGCTGGAAACCTATGCACTCATCGATGAGAAGAGATTGGCTTTTCTCGGAGGAATTGCTGAGTCTATACATTGCCATTAAATTCCTCTCAAGATTTATCCTTCAAGTTTCCTAAAATCTCTCTACTTTTCTAATTCACCCAAATTTATGCAAAGTCACTCAGAGAAAGTTAGGGCTTACGCTTAATTTACCAGTCGTATTTAACATCGCACCCGTGGAAAAAGGGGGCTGGAGAAGGGACCCCCTTAACTTTCTAGGCACCCGAATTATAAGCCCCTTCTCTTCCAGATTCTTGAGTTCCGACTAGGTCCATGTTAGGCCTTACTGTGTAAAATCTGATTTTTCATCAAGGAAGGATCTATGCTTCGAACAATACTTAGGATTTCGTCCCTACTTTTGGTTTGTGGAGTTCTCTTGTCAGGCTGTTCTGCCAAAAAGGCCAGCTACTCTGGATTTCTCGGAGATCAAAGCGTTTATTCCGAACTAAAAGATCACCCTAAGTTTGATGGTGTTAAGGTATTTCGTAAAAGCGTGACCCCGCTTGCGGGATATACAGCATTCATTATCCCGCCGGTTAAGGTCTATTTGAACGCCGAAGGGCGAGAACGTGAAATATCTCATGAGGAGTTGGCTGAACTTGCGCAGTTCTTTAGAAACGCAGTGCATGAGCAGATCTCATCTGCCTATCGTGTCACTAATACTCCCGGTCCTGGAGTAGCAATATTGCGCTTGGCAATTACAGATGCCGATCCAAACATCCGCGCTCTAAATGTCCACCCTGGAAGCTTGCTGATCGGAGGCGGACTTGGTGGTGCGAGCGCAGAGATCGAGCTCACTGACTCAGTAAGCGGCGAAACCCTGGTTGCCGCTATGGCCTCTTCTAAAGGGAAAGCCTATAATTACGCCTCTGGTCTTTCCCGCTGGGGACACACTGAGGGAGTAATGACTGAATGGGCTGAATTGATTCGAAAGAGAATCGATGAAGACAATGGAAAGGTCGGATAATAAAGAGAGAATGTAACTGGAGATTAAGTTATGAAAATTCGAAGCTTGATAGTAACAGCTGCTTGTTTAATTTCTTTGCCTAGCGCTGTTTTGGCAACACCTACACCTAACCTTTATCCCAATCAGCATTTAAACGAAGTGGGTGCGACTGCTGCACGCCGCGATGTAATTGATTGTCAAATTAAAGCGGAGGATTACTTGGCCCAGAATTCAAAATCTAATTCCGGCGCTAAGAAAGTTTTGCGTGGTGGCGCCAAGGGGGCGGCATTGGGCGCACTAGGTGGTGCGATCGCTGGAAACGCCGGCCGTGGTGCCGGTGCTGGTGCGGCGATCGGTGGAACGGCGTCTCTTCTAAACTCCGCCAAGGAGAGCCGCGAAGGAAGCCCTGAGTATCGCCAGTACGTCGAAGCGTGCTTGGATGATTTAGGGTATAAGGTCGTTGGCTGGAAGTAGGAAAAGAAGAAGGAATTGACCTTTGTCTAAAGATAACTAATTCTTTGAGATACTTCAGCTCTCAGCAAGAATTTCATTGATCTGTTGCACCAAAAGTAAATTCTACTCAGTTAAGACGCTAAAGAGCGCGGAGGTAACTAGGGCCTAACATATTGGTAGCGATTTGTTGGTAGGCAAATGATTTCAGGCTCAGGTAGATTCCTTATTTAGGAGTGGATATGCTCGGGAAATCTGCAGCATTTTAGCGGGTTTGTGCGGCCATGAGCCAACTAAGACACGAACTGGGGATAGATTTAAATAACTATGTATAGGCAAACGGCCGTTGAAGTGGCCAACACTTACGGCGAAGGGAATTAGTAGTCCTTACGTTACACGGAGGTACAGAAGATGCATTCGCGATCTCACTTTAAGAACACTTTGCTTCTAGCTCTTGTCTTTTTCTTCTTTCTGATTTGCGGGGTGGGAATCTCGCTTTATTTTGTTGACCCAGCATTTGCAGTTGAGTCCGAGTATCAATGCGCCTCAGACGCTAGTCTAGATTTGTTGGACGTAAGAGTAGATGAAGAGACGATGATTAATAAGCTAATTGCTCTTCTTAAGTACTTTATACAGCTGAGTATCAACGTTTATTGTGCGATGGTTAAGGCGTTAGGATTTCACTGCGGGTAACAACAGGTAGATTCCTTTATTAGGCCGACTCTATATTTTCTCCCTTCCAAGTTTGCTACCCTCAATAGCAAGCGCATAGACAGTAACTTTGTACCGCTCAGTAAACTTGGCGGCATATCCGAGAATAGCCTCCTCCAAGCTCCGATTGTTCACAAACCAAAGCTCAGAGTTCCGGCTTCGAGATGTAATAAACGAGGCAACCGTTTTTGGTTCAATACGCGGATGGTAGCTCATACCTGGTGTTCGGAGAAAAAGGCGGAAAGTTGTCAGCTTTTCTCCATTCACCTGGATTTTTCACACTTTCTCAGTTCACTAGAGATCACCGAGGAGATATGAGGGGGGTTAAGGAAAATTAAATAAAAGCACGTCGAGTGCCTGTTTTAGCTGATCAGCATGACTACCGGCAACGTTTGTAACGCGCTTCCCCAGCTTTTCAGCTGGGTAGCTTGCAATTTGATCAAAGATGGCCAGGCAGCGCTTGCGCTGAATCACAAGCGGGACATGCAACTTGATTACTGGATGCATTATCTCTCGACTATTATAAAGCGGCACAAGCACACGCGTGCTTAACCGTTCTGAAAGAAGATCCGACTGGCAGTCCAGTAAGAACGGGATCTCTTTTGTATTCCTGCCCTGATTGGCAAATACATCAAACTGGGCCATGGGTTAGAACTTCCGATATTCTTCGGCAAAGCTGCCCAGCCGCCGGCGCAAAATTCGCGCCTCCTTCTCGTAAAGGTCCAACGACTTCTTCAACGACTCACGCTCGCTTTCAGAGATAAATCGCCGCAGCAAGTTGTCCACAGTACTGGATAGATTATCGGATTTCGCACGCGCCCTGCGCACTACTTCAGGATCTAGTGTTAGGGTGAAGTGTTTACGTGGCATATTCATATATTATACGTATCTATGATACATACTGTCAAGTAAATCGAGCCTGCTGCAACCTTCGAATATTAAATCGATGGAAAATTGGAAAAGTTGCGTGGAATTTTAAGCATTTGATGCGAACACCCTACTTTGTCAGGCGCGTTCAAGAGAGAGTACCGAACCCATGGAATCGAATAGCAAAACTTCAAGTCGCTTCTATCTGCGCAGAATCGATCAGGAGATTCCTGGGGGATTCAATACGCGGATGGTAGCTCATACCTGGTGTTCGGAGGGAATGGCGAAAAGTTGTCAGCTTTTCTCTAAACATCCGAATCCTCAACACTTCCGCAGTTCACCAGAGATCACTGAGGATATATTAAGGGGAAAATAGTACTCGCAGATTCGGTATCTGTGTGGAAGACTGTCGATAAATTATTCTTGATCCAATGAAAATTTCTTTCATTCGTCCTCATCTTTTTGATCAGCGATCGTACGATGCGCTTGAGCCGCTGGTATTTGCGATTCTAGCCGGACTGACACCGCCTGACATTGAGCTCGAGCTTCATGATGAGCGGGTTGAGCCGATTCCATTGAGAATAGAGGCAGATCTGGCTGCGATTACGGTTGAGACATTTACTGCCAGGCGCGCTTATCAAATCGCAGCGCAGCTAAAGGCTCAGGGGATTCGGGTGGTGCTTGGTGGTTATCATCCGACCTTTTTACCTGAGGAGGGTCTGGAATTTGCCGATTCAGTGGTATCGGGAGACGCTGAGGAGCTTTGGCCCCGGGTTATCTCTGATCTTAGAGCTGGAGAGCTTAAAAAAATCTACAAACAGAACGGGCAGCCGGAGCTCAAAGGCCTTAACTTCGACCGCACTATCTTTAAGGGGAAGCGTTACTCGC
>CAZJXY010000276.1:0-5439 GCA_964549925.1 uncultured Bdellovibrionales bacterium
CAAGATAATTCCAAGTATTCTCGTATTTGCCGTAGGGGACACGAAAGCCGAAAGGAGCCAACAACCCGCTCCAACTCTTTTCGTCTCTTAGCCAAGTCTCGGCGCCGATAATAATAGGGTACCATCCCCCAAAGCGCTCACAGACGGCTTTGCGCTGATCGGCATCCCTTCCGGAAAGGCGCAATAACGAAGAATGAATTTCACGCCAAAGCTCTGCACTGCCAAGTTTAAGCTGAGAGGTGCGCACAGTTCCCTTGTGGACGTCGCGATCTGAGATGCAGTATTGAGCGATAATCTTGGATTCCACGCCACTCAAATTTAGAGGTATATCGCTATTAAAAGTCCGAATGGTTGGGAAAATTATACTCCCTTTCGGAAGCGGCTTATTAATTCGAGCATGCGCGCTCGGATCAGCGGCACTGCTCCAATGCGTGCTTGGAAGGGAGGTATAAACATTCGCCACTAATTCGGCTGCCCTCTCTATGCTTCGGTAAGAGTTAATCAGAGGAATCTGCGGGGTGTGTTTATGTTCTACCTTAAGGTATGCCCGCCTCAGATCGGTGAGGTCTTCTGGCGCTTTCATCCAGTCGGTAAACCTATCCATGATATATTGTGAGGTTATGGCCCGACTTAACTGCTCTGGTAGCGGCAACTGTAATGCAAATTTGGATATATGTTCTACCGAAGGCGCATGATCCTGCCGTATGCACTCGTCGCTGACTTCGTGTTGCTCAGCAAAAATTTCTTCCCATACGGCAAAGGCTTCGTCGGCGGTGATACCATACTTATAGAGCTCAGTGGCAAGGAGTTTGTTCCCTTCGGTAAAGCGCCTTTCAAATTCTCCAAACGTTTCCGTTTGGCTAACTGCTGGATGAATGGGAAGACTTGGAGTGCTTGAAGGCCCCATAATTGAACCGCTGTGCTGAATGAAGCGCGAAGACTACCACGACAATATTCTTAACTCAATCAAGGCGGGTTTTCATTCCAAAATCCCAGGCTCGCTAAATTCCTCAACAATTTTAAAGTATCGTCGTCTTTTCTAACGCCACCAAAGGTCGTCTAATCATATAGTACCAACCTGTATTTAAAGTTTGAGGTGAAAACCAGGTAACTTTCTGAGAATATTTCTTGGGTAGCTCGTCAAACAAATTATATACCCTAAGAGCAGCGCCCCAAGTCCCATCGACAAAAAGTTTGCCAGATAGATGGCGTAGTTGCAGAGACGTAAAACGGAAGTCGCTCCGGTCTCCCGACAACCAAGATCTCAGTTAAACTTACTGGAATTATAGTTTAGTAACTGACAAAAAAAGCAGGATGTTCAATTAGTTGTGGCAGGTTACCCGCGCTTGGCAGAAAGCATGACTAAGAATAAAAAAGCAGAGATAATCCTCAAGGAACATGCAAGATCCTGAGCAAGACTGGGCGGCAAGAGACGGCTTCGTCGGTGAGCGATAAAAATTGTTGATGCAAAACAATAATGACTTACATGTGTTCAAAGAGACATGCCTACGTTAAGACCACTACCAACATTCTGGAGTAAGGATGAGACCTAGTATTAGTCAGAATGAATATCAAGCCGCCGCATCCACCCTTGATCAAATTATGGATCAGATAATCAATGACTCCGGTGAGGCTGAGTTTGACTCGGTAATGTCTTTTACTCGAGATCATTTAATGCCTTATTACAAAGCTTGCCTTGATCAAATGGGGCAGGACCTTCCTCAGAAGTGGTCGGAAGACTTTGAAGCCGACTCGATTACGCAAGTATCCCTTCCACCAGCTGGTCCCCACTTTGCACTGCGAGTAATTCAATCGATCCTCGAAGATGCGGATATGGCAGGAGTTACGGAAATGAGCGTTAGATTAGTTATGCCTGTCTATCTAAAAAAGGCGGAGGAGGAAAATTATGCTATCCCCAATGAAATTAAGTCTCTGCTAGGAATGGACAGCGAAGAGAAGCTTAATTTAAGTGCGCCCCGGGACCTAAATCCTCGAAGAGATGCACTTATTCACGAGATTGAAAAGTTTTTAGAAGTTACAGATTGCTCAGCTATGAGCGAGAGCATCCGTAAAAAAATGGATAGCCTAATTCAATCTGTATTTTATCGCGAAGCTGATAGGATGCCAAATAGTGACGAGCTTCGGGCTGTATATATTGCCGGAATTAGGGAGTTTAGTGAGGCCGCCCCTAGATTGCGTGAGAATATTAGGATCCACGCTGCTAACCGAGATCCTGAGAAAGGCCCACCCCCTACGATAGAAATGAGTGATATAGAATTTCATTTGTATGAGAGTGTGAGATCCGCGCTCTCGGATATAAGAAGCTCAGCCGAGGCACTGGAAGATGATGAACCAGTTGAGTTGCATAATGATTTTGAAGGGGATCTTGAGGATTAAAGCTCGTGGCAAAGAACTCCCCGCATAAATAAATCTGACGGGGCTGCGTAAATAGACCTAATTCAGCAAAGTCGTGGTATAACTGGGCTTATTTCCCAGTCAGTGCGTGCGCTTAAAGTAAAGTGAATCCAGTTACCTACCGATTAGGGACTTAATATAGAGTGTATCCGCTGATTTGCGGCCCATTAGTTGCAAAGACCTTGATTAGATTAAGCGAAAAATGACCTTTACTTATTTTCGAATGCTAGAGTACATGCGAAATTCAGAACGATACTGCCATAACAGCTATAAGGCCCATCCGCGTCAAGAGGCACAAGAATAGTTTTTCCCTAACTGAGGGGATTGATTCTACGTCCTCATGACCCTTCCTGATAGTTCGGATCAGTAAGTATTCGTCGATTATGGTTGGCAGCGCTCTTAAAAAAGATTGTTTTTGGTAACCTTGCGCGTTGCCTCCTTGATATGCCTCTCAAGGGTAAGGACTTCAGCATTATAGTGCTCAATTAGTCTGATTTCGCTATCAAGCATTACCTGAACTGCCTTATCTTCAAACGCTGCGCTCAAACCCACTCGGTTACAAGCATGCTTCAGATCTCGGCTATGACTCTTGGGCACATTATACTGCTGATGCGTCATCTGGATATGGGATAAGAGCTCAGCTCGCTTATTTACAAAGAACGTCCTTCTCCTCATCAGATCCCGCGTAGCGCGCATCTCTTTGGGATAAACGTACGCCTCCGGGAACATCCCAGACTTTAAGAGCATCGCTATGCGTTCAGAGTCAATACGATCATTTTGAACTTTACCGCCATGCAGCGCTTTCATATATAGCGCGTGGCCCAAAACGAAAGCGATTCCTTTCTCCCGGCATAGGTCTGCCAGCCAGTACCAGCAGAACATACACTCAACTCCTACCACTATCTTCCCATTATAGGGCTCAAGCAGCTTTAAAAACTGCTCCTCATCCGTATCAATATTCTTATGAACTTTTACCTCGCCAAAGCTATCTACTATGCAGACAAACATCTTATTTGCATGTAGATCCACTCCACAGTAATATTCAAGTCGGTTCTTATAGAATCTCATCAAGTGCTCCTTTTATTAGTAAGCCCGAAAATTAAACCGCTAGTTACCACTAACGGTTTTTGGATGCTGATCTAAGGGGCCTTGATGATTATCAAACGTGAGCGGGCCACGGCGGTGACTTGGTTTGGTAAAGTGTCCTGCTATCTGCATTGGTTTTGGGAAATATGTTTCAAGTTGGAGTGTCGATCATGCTTCGTGTAATTTGCGGTGCTTTGTTTGCATTATTATTTAGCTTGCCGCCGTGCAAGGTAATGGCAATTGATCTGGTCGGGGTAAATCCGGGCGAAATAACACTAGGAGTCAACTCGTCAACCGGGGCGGCAACGCGACGTTCTGGAGTGGGACTGGCTGGATTCCGAGCAGTTCAAGCCCTGGAGTTCAATGCAGCAGGTGAACTCTTCGCTGTAAACGGCACAGGCCCTGAGCTTATCACGATTGACATCGAGACACGAACTGGCGTTCCGATCGGAGGGATCGGCGTGGGCGGAAGTGTCTCTATTCGTGATCTAGCCTATTATCATAACGGCGCTACGGAGTATTTCTACGGGATTTTAGACTACGGCGACGCATCGCTATCCGACAAGCTAATCCGAATCGATCCGGCAACCGGAATAGGAGTAGTGATTGGATCTGGCCTAGGAGCATCCTTCAGGTATGTTCAGGGACTTGCTATCCATCCATCCACAGGAGTTATTTATGCAAGCGACACGGTTGTAGATCAACTCATTACAATCAATCCAAACACCGGAGTCGGAACTCCAGTAGCAGCCCTGGCTTTCCCGAACGTTAAGCTTTTGGCTTTTAGCCCCGCGGGAATCCTCTACGGAATTAATGGCACGATGACTTCCAGTGGTCTCGTTACAATCAATCCGACTACTGGACAGGGCACTGATTTTGGCAGTGTTGGCTTTCAACAGGTTGACGGGATCTCTTTTGATCCAATAAGCGGCGCTCTCTTTGGCTTCGACGGATTCTCCGGTCAGCTCCTGCAAATTGCAACTACCCCGCCAGATGAGGGGTCGCTTGCTACGGCTCTTGGTCCGCTGGGTTATAAAGATATCAAAGGTCTCGTGCGCGTTCCTTCAGAAGCGCGACTATACGCCACAGACGGCTTCAACGATCAGCTCCTACGGATTGATCCGATTACAGCACAGGTTACAGTCGTTGGACCACTCAGAAGACCAAACGTGCAACCATTTCCCAACGAACGGATCTCCGGGATGGATTGCTTAGCCTTTAAAACCGGAACCGGTGCTATGCTGTATGGTGTAGATGAGTTTCGTGACCGGCTTTATGCGATCAATCGAAGTAACGCTCAGGTGACCGATCTTGGCACCGTTCAACTTGAAAATGGAGAGACCTTGTACGGACTTCGAGCCTTGGCCTGGGATTCACATTTAAGAACGCTTTTCGGGGTTGATGCCGTCGGGCCTCGCCTTGCTAAGTGGAATCAGGCCACAAATCGCTGGAGTTTAGTTGGTACCATCGCGGGTTATACTGCAGTACGAGGACTTGTTTATGTTCCAGCCTATGGCCAATTTGCTGCGTCAGCAATAGCTAGTGATGGCTCTCACAAGGTTATAGCAATTCGTAAAGATAACGCCGCGGTTAGTGTTGCCACGCCTCTCGGCGTTCAAGACGTATACGGCTTGTCATATAATCAGGTCACCGGAGACTTTGTAGGCGTCGCTAGTCCTCGCACTACGGCTTCTCAACTTTATGAACTCGATGTCTTTACTGGCGTGCCTACAGCAATCGGAACTTTAGGAGCGAGAGAGGTTGAAGGCCTGGCTTACGATTCGCTAAACGGCTATCTCTATGGCACTTCGATCCTGACTGCAGGGAATCCTGTCGCCAGCTTGATCCGAATTGATCCGATTAATGGACAAGGGGCGACTGTGGGACCGCTCGGGTTCACTAAGGTGAAAGGTTTGGCTTTCAATCCAAACTCTGCCG
>CAZJXY010000277.1:0-5420 GCA_964549925.1 uncultured Bdellovibrionales bacterium
CGTGGCGTTTATCGATGTTACCCCGATTATTCATCCCGGCGATACCTTTGACTCACACGCAAAACAGGTGGGAAAATCAATCTATGGATCGGGTATGGTGCACCCGACCCTAGGCCAGGATTTGGCATTCTCCTTGGCTAACTTTAAAGAGGGCGAGCCACGCCCGGCATTTCTGGTACAGATGCGAATAGCCCCAAGCGGAGAGATAACAGCCGCCAGGGTATCGAGAGAAAAGGTGCAAAATCACTTGAGCGTTGCACCCGAAGATATCAACCTCACTATCAGCAGGAACGGTTGGCCCTCTGAGACCTTACGCACATTGCGCGAAGCTACAAAGCGTTTAGCGAGATCTAGAACCACAGGTTCAGGGATTATCCGCACCGACACTGGGGACGACGGCCCGGATCTAGTTTCTGAGTGCATGGTCGCTGCTAAATCAGTTCTTGGAGAATTTCTTTCGCAACAGCGGACACCAGCGATTTATCGAGTACATACCCCGCCTACTGATCAAGTGAAAGCTGATTTTGCCGGGAAGATCTCGAAAATCGGGATTCAGTGCCGGCCAAGCGATCTAAATGAGCCAGTCCGCTTTGCCCAAATATTAGAGAAAGTGGAGCATAGCGGCAGCACCGACTCGCATGTGCTAGTGAATGAAATTTTGGGGACCTTTTTGCTGCGCTCGAGGTTTGATACGAATAACGAAGGTCATTACGGAGTCGGAAAACGGGCCTATCTTGAAATTAAACCGAGAGAGGCCTCGGGGTTGGCTAATCAATATCAGCTAAGAGCAGAACTTGATGCTTCAGCCGAGCCGCTCAGTCTTGAGGAGATGCGCAGCCGAGCCGAGCTTAGAAATGATCAGAAAGAGGATCAGGACTCGCTTGAATATCGCTTAAGATTTTTGGAAAGATTGAGAGAGAACTTAGGAAAGGTAGGACAGACGTTTGATGCTGAGGTAATAAAGATTAAGGAGGGAAAGGCTTTTATAGACGTTCCAGAATTTAGCCGTTGGGGAGTTCTCGCGCTTAGTAACAGCTCTGGGAACGAACGCGGTCGAAACTGGAGAAGAGATAGGCCCGCCCCTCGACGTCCCTGGCTTGAGCCTGGAGACCGGGTGCACGTGAGGTTAACGGGGTTTAACCTCGAGCAGATGCGTCTTCAGTTCGAATTTGACTATTAGACGATTGTGGCGGACTCAACGATACATTGGTTGCGACTCGAACGCCCCAAGATAGCTGTTAGCGTCCGAGCACGCCGTAAATAAAGATGCAGTTCATATTCCCAAGTAAATCCAATTCCACCATGCAATTGAACCGCGTTTTCGACTATCCAGGGAGCCCACTCCGTTGCAAAGTTCATCGCACTATTTAAAGCAAGCTTTGCTTGATCCGGAGAATTATCAACAGCCCAAGCCGCAAACTCGGTCAGCGCTACTTGAGCCTCTGAATATAGCTGCATCTCTGCAAGCTTGTGTTGCACCGCTTGAAAACCGCCGACCGGCACATCAAACTGTTTGCGAGTAGTAACGTAACTAACCGTGAGCGCCACTACTTTTTGACTAATTCCTGCGAGCTCACTTGCCGCTACTAGGTAAATTAGTTCATCCAAGCCAAGCGCAGCGTGGTTGGACGATTCAAGTTTTAGAGCCTTTGAGTTTCGTAGAGTCATCTTAGCTGCAGTCCGGAGTCCATCCAACAACTTTACCCTTTCCGGAATAATTTTCTGGCTTTCTAAGTCAACCAGCCAAAGTTCTGAACCATAACCAAACAAAAGTAAGCGCTCTTTAGAATCGGAGCTAGAAAATGAGATCTGCCCACTAAATTCACCAGCAGCAGATTTTTTTAGCTCTGCCGTCTGAGAAAGCGCTAGCGCCACAGACTCTCTCCCTTCTGAAATTCCCTGAACGCGCTCCTTCGATAAGGCGCTCTCCAAACTAGCAAGAGATTTAGTGGAGATAATTTTTGAAAGTAAAAATGGCCCCGCCAAAAGCTGATACGGCAGGTAGCCCGGTAGGAGAACACGGCCAGCTTCAATCGCAAGAATTGAAAGCTCAATCGCACCGAGCCCAAGTCCTCCCTTACTCTCTGAAGCAAAAGATCCAAAAAACCCCAGCTCGATAAATTTTTGTTCCAACTCTGAGCTGACTAGAACATCGCTAAACGCAATCTTCTTAATCACTTCGGGGGTAAATTCCCCCTCAAAGAAGGTAGTGATCCCTTCCTTAAATTCGAGTTGAGATTGGTTAAGTTTTACTGACACAAGTTTGAACCATTATTCATCACGGTTAACTAGAATATCGCCCGATCAAAGCATTCCCAGCATCCCTTTAACTTCGTCATTAGGCTCCCAAGGGGGAGTAAAAACAACCTTTACCTCAACCTTTTCTACGCCTTCTAGTTTCCCGACTTTGGATCGAACAGCCTCGACAATCTCGGGGCCGGCCGGGCAGAGAGGCGTGGTAAAGGTCATCTCAATTGAAACTTCCTTATCGCGAATTTGAATGTCGTACACTAGCCCAAGAAACCATATATCCAAAAATAGCTCTGGATCCTCAACCGTCTTTAATACTTCTATGACTTGATCTCGTGTGGGCATATATGTAAGCGTAACCTTGATTATTTATTATATCTAGCGAAATGTACAGCAACTACTACGCCGAGCATAAGATTTTTATAGAGAGCATACGGCGGTTCCTGGCAGCCGAGTTTGAACCACATGTCGATAGCTGGGAGCGTGCCGGAAATTTTCCAGACGAAGTTTTTACTAAACTCGGAAGCCAGGGGTTTTTAGGTATCTTGATTCCAGAGAGGTACGACGGCGCGGGCGGTGACTACAAGATGGCTTCTGCCTGGTGTGAAACGTTCGGTGAGCTTAGAGCAGTCGGCTTGACCGTCGGTGTAAATATGCATTCGGTCGTCGTTAGCCATGCGCTTGCCAAATACGGCTCAGAAGAATCGAAAGATCGTTGGTTGAGAAAGGCAGTCGCTGGAGAGGCAATCGGAGCATATGCTTTCACCGAACCAGGCGCTGGAAGTGACCTGGCGAACAGCCGCACTAAAGCGATTAAAGTCGGGAAGAAGTGGCGCATAACCGGGGCAAAAACTTTTATCACCAACGGAGCTAGAGCGGACTTTTTGCTCGTGCTCGCTAGGCACGATTTTGAGGCCGGGTATAAAGGCTTTACAACCTTCGTAATTGACACTTCCCTTCCCGGCTTCACCGTCTCGAAAAAGCTCGACAAACTAGGCTGGCGCTCGTCCGATACGGCCGAGCTAACACTTGAGGAGGTTGAAGTTGATGAGTCAGCGGTCCTCGGCAAGGTCGGAGAGGGATGGATTCAGGCTTCTAACAACTTGAATTGGGAGAGAATGATGCTGACCCTAACTTCTCTCGGTGGGATGAGGAGTTGTCTTAGGGATTCACTAAAATATGCCCGTGAACGGAATGCCTTCGGATTGAAGTTGGTAGAAATCGAAGCAATGAACAAATACCTTTCGGGAATGTATCAGCGCATAGCTAAAGCAGAAGCACTTTGTCATCACGCCCTTGATTTAATGATGGCTGGGAAAAGGTGTCGGGCCGAATTTTCCGTGGCTAAGCGAATTGTGTGCGATGATGCAATTTGGGTGGCAGACAAAGCTATACAAATTCACGGCGGCTACGGCTACACTACTGAATTTCCACCTGAGCGCTGGTGGAGAGATCTGCGCTTGATGCCGATTGGAGGCGGCACGAGTGAGATTATGGCAAATGTGGTGGTCAAGGAGCTAGGGCTCTAGATCTTCTCCCTAAATCATCCGGCTGACAGCATTTTAGTAATCATTAATGCGCGCTCCGGACTCATCAAAGAGAGGATCTGACCGATGCGTTTTTCCGGCATTTTTTGAAGCAGCGACAAAGCGATGGTGACGTCCAACTGCTCCATTAATCTAGATGCCTCTTCAGGATTCATCGAGCTATAGACCTTAGAGAGCTGCTCGATCTGATTGGAGCGCTTTCGATCATCCTGTTCCCGGTTGGATTTAAGCTTTTCCGTAAGAATCCTTAGTTCGTTCATTTGAACCATCAGAGCTTGCTCCTTGGACTTAATCTCTGCCGTACGGCGTGAAATATCCGCATCTCTGGCCTCTAGCTCCGTCCTTCGAGCATCAAGCATCGTTAAAACTTTCATTTCCTCCTTGCTAAACTGACCGGGAGTGAAATTTACCGGCTTGGCAATTTGAAAACCGTTTGCACTCGACACCAATGTTGCCTCAGCTTGCTCAATCTCTACAAACCCTGAGTGCTCAAGTGCAGCAATACCCAATTTGGCGCAAGCAAAAATAATTACCAAGGCAATCGCAGCAGAATTTCCGTTAATCTTGAAGTTCGAGTTTCGAACAAAGCGCTCTACCCAAGACGGTCCGCCGCTTTGTCTTGCACCGACTGCCCCTTTAAGCTTCTCTCTGACAGATGGATCACCGTTAACGCGCTTCTGCAGCTCACGGTACAAATTAGTCGCTTCCTCTCGTGACATCCCGTTTTTCTTTTTTGCCTTACTCATAACCAACTCCAATTAAACCTTTCAAATTTAGTCGATCGATTGACCAAGCTCTAATCTCCAGGGAGATCCATTAGATATCTCTGGGTAGTAAGCTCATCCAAAAATTTACTTTCTTCTTGTTCTACATATCGTCGATGGTCTTCCTCGCGCTTGCGCTTGAGAACTTGCAGGGCTTCTACATCCTTTGAAGCCTCAATGTAGCGCTCTAACGCCTCTGCCGCCTCCTTCTCTAGGCTGATAATTTTTGCTCTTTGCCAATCAATCATCTGCTTTAATCGAACGGTGTAATTTCCAACAAGCTGTAGCTCTTCAATCGTAAGCATGCTGTCTTGCCGCAGATGATTATTGGCGATCGCATACGCAAGCTCGGATAAGCGCTGCTGGCCCTCCGAGAGCTCTTGATTTTTGACCAACAACTCTCGTTTGCGCTCAGATTTGATAGCCTCGCGGTAATCTAGTACTCGCTGCAGTCTAAATTTAAATCGCTTTGCCATCTTTACTTAGCCCCCGCCTGAGAGGTTTGGCGAGCTTGAGTCTGCGTGCTGCGTGAGTTCGATTCAGATCTCCCCGTCTCAACTGCGCCAATCGGTGTGGTTAGAACCGCATTAAGATCATCCCAAGACTGCTGCAGTGTGACTTTATCTGTAGCGCGCTGCTTTAAAAATTGAGTGAGGAACTCAATCCTCTGGACGGCTTTATCGACTTGCGGATTTAGCCCGGCCTTATAGGCTCCGATGGTTATTAGATCTTCAGCCTCACGGTAAGTTGCGATCAAATCACGCGCTTCGTTGGCTTGATCCATCACGGCTTGAGACACTAAGTCAGGCATTACCCGCGATACGCTTTCCAGAATCTCAATAGCCGGATAGTGTCCTTT
>CAZJXY010000278.1:0-5419 GCA_964549925.1 uncultured Bdellovibrionales bacterium
TCAAAGTTAAGGCTGTAATGAACCTTAAGCGGATGGCATAAAGCAGACCCCATTCTGACGGGGAGATACCTGGACCACCGCAAGACGTGATTGTATTCTGAGGAAGTCCTTGGGAAAGCAACCCAGCACAAGCCGTCGGCGCCTGCTCTTGACCACAATCGTAACAGCCGAATGAATTCGTGTAGCTTGGATCGCAAGTTGAAGTTTGAGCTGCCGAAGGATTGGGAGCAAAGCACAGAAGAAAAACCAGCCCAGGAGCAAGAAATCTTACTCTACACATGGTGGAAACCTCTTATAACCTTTATAGTAAATCGCTGGCTACGCAATAAAACCAGCAGCATGAAACCAATACCAATCTACAGTTGAGCTGATGCAATTTACATGCCCTAAAAGTGCTTCAGTTTTTTTTCGTGTGTAACTAAATTAATTAGTGACGCAAAAAACCAAAGCCTCAATTTAGGAAGTCGGGATCGGAAGCACTCTCTCATAGTGCTACGCTACTTTGATCGTGCCCCATATGCCCATTACATCTGCCCGATACCGGTTGCCTACGCGACAACCTTTCGGACTCTCAAAGATCGGTGGTGGTGTTCATGTCTCTCATCCTTATGACGAGATGGATTCAGAAATCGTAGCGCTGAATTTTTGCCTCAAAGCTTCTCGGAAACTTGAGCGAATACTCATTCGAGCGGGTGGATAACGGCCTTAATTCCGCCTAATAGCAAAGTATTTTCGTCAATTGCGTGTGTAAGAATGCGTTGATGAGCTGATCTAGAAAATCGCGCCAGATGGTTCCCCTTGACCGTTAAATACAACTGATTCTCTTTACCTTGGTAAAGTGCCAGAGGGTTGAGGGCTTCTAAACTCCCATCGTTTAAAAGCACCTGCCACGCTTTGGAACTCTCTTCAATCTTCATCACAAAATAAGCCGTATCCTCCAAGTCAAAGCGTGCTCTTTGTCGACCGATCTTTACGAAATATTGCCGCTCTTTTTCATCCCAGACTATCGAGCGGTGAAAGAGATTCGACAGTTTCTCGCGTTTAAACGGCACTCCGTTATGCCACCATTCACCACTCTTTGAGAGCTTCAAACTCCCCTTTAGTTCGGCGGTGTAGTCAACATCGGATGGCGAATCGCTCACCCAGCTTTCCTCACCAGATGGTAGTTCTTCTTTCCGCTTCGAAGTACCAAGAGATTGCCTAGATTGCTTGGGGTCTTCATCGCTACGTCTGATACTCGGTTGTTATTTAAGTATGCGCCGCCATTTTCAATCAGGCGCCGCGCTTCCCCTTTCGATTTAGAAAGTCCACTTTCGACGAATAGGTCAATAACGCTCATCTGAGTAATCTTTTGAGCCGGTAAGGTGCTTGAGGGGACATCCTTAAAAATCTCTAGCAGCTCTGACTCACTCAGCCCATCGGTTGATCCGCCGAAAAGTACCTCGGCGCTCCGTTTTGCCAGAACCAAGGCCTCTTTGCCGTGCACCAATTCGCACATAGTATCGGCCAAAAGATTATGAGTCGCGCGCTTTTCAGGAGCAGATCGCATCTCGGCCTCGGCCGATTCAATTGTTTCTCTAGAATGAACCGTGAGAAATCGTAGGCATTTAGTCGCATCTTCGTCAGCCAGGTTAATCCAATACTGATGAAAACGGTACGGTGAGGTCATCTCAGCATCCAACCAAACCGTTCCGCCCTCTGATTTCCCAAGCTTTTTCCCCTGAGAGTCGGTGAGTAGCGGGAATGTGAGAGCTTGAGCCTCGCCCAAACCTTTGCGTCGAATAAGCTCTAGGCCGGCGGTAATGTTACCCCATTGTTCATTTCCACCGATCTGCAGCTTGCAGTTGCGGTGTTCAAATAGATGGGCAAAGTCGAATGCCTGGAGCAGCATATAACTAAATTCGGTGTATGAAATACCATCTCCGTGAATACGGGATTTTACTGTCTCCTTAGAGAGCATGTAAGTCATCGGAAAATGCTTTCCAATGTCTCGCATAAAGTCGAGCACATTGACGTCTTTCGTCCAATCAAAGTTATTCACGAATTCCGATCGAATCCCAAGCCGCTCAAAGATCTTTCTAAACTGCGCTTGATGCTTGCTAACATTACTTTCGATCGCAGAGCGATCAATCAGTTTCCTCTCGCTATTTCTCCCAGATGGATCTCCGATTGCGCCAGTTGCTCCACCGAAGAGAACAATTGGGGTCATTCCGCTGATCCTAGCGATGTGTGCCATGGCCATCATCGGAACCATGTTGCCGACTTGCAAGCTTGGCGCGGTGGGATCAAACCCGCAATAAAAAGAGCAGTCTTTCAATTTAGAAATCGCTTCAAGGTCAGAGGCCTGTTGGATCAGCCCACGCCAGGTAAGTTCGTCGCTTAGATTTGCCTGCTTTACAGAGGTACTCACAAATAATCCAAGTAAATTAGAGAGGTTAGCTCGATTAAATGGTTATAA
This sequence comes from uncultured Bdellovibrionales bacterium, assembly GCA_964549925.1. Lineage (GTDB taxonomy): Bacteria > Bdellovibrionota_C > UBA2361 > UBA2361 > J135 > CAZJXY01. The sequence goes on from CAZJXY010000278.1 coordinate 2,459, forward strand.
CTTATACCAAAAACTGGTTCATCAAAATCTGAAAAAGTGTCGAAGTCTTAAGTATATAGCTTCGTTGCGAAATAGCAACGTAGGACCACGTGTTTTCAAAGTATAGGGCAATACCGTGCTGCGTCGGCGCAAAAATACAGCTCCGTTACCCGTTCTTCTAGGGATAGTAAATGCCGTTCTGGGTGCGGGATTACTTTGGAGCCTAGACCTACTTCCACCGAAAACCACATTTGATCACAAAATTGTGGCACTGGTTGTGTTCTTGAGCGCCTCAACGGTCATCTTTGGGTACCTCTTGTTTCTAATTCCGCTACGCAAAATCCTACGCGGTAAACTTACGGCCGAGCCGACGGCTCCTGGGAAGGTGGCAGAGCGAGTATTAGAGATCTCGTACGTGCATCGAGTATTGCAGAAATACCATCGGGCATTGAACCAAGGGTTTGAGTTAAGTCGCCTCGTCCTAACCAGCGTAAAGGATGGCTATCAACTGATTGACTCTAAGAATCGCACCGTCGAAGTAAACCAGGCTTTGTGCGAACTAATAGGAAAATCAAGGGAGAGTTTTGAATTTAGAGATGATCCATTCTTTTACTTAGACGATCAAGCTTTAGAGCTTGCTCTTCAATTTCTAGATCTGGCTAGAAGTGGAGACCCGACTCTACGTTCCGCATTTGAGGCCGAAGTTCGAAATGTAGATGGATCCTGGCATCCAGTGACTTTAAAAATGCATGTTATCGAATCGGCCCGTGCCGGGGATTATCTAGTGGCGGTACTTTTGGAGCGGGATCGAGCAGATCAGGAGCTTTCGAATATTGCTAAAGACAGAGCCCGATTTGAGGGGTTTGTGTCCTTAGCTGCCGGTGTGGCGCATAATCTGAATAACTTGCTCACCAGTATTATATCCTCGGCCTCGATGCTTGATGGCGCATTTGGCGAGCCGGATAAGTCCACGACTAAAAAGCTTGTAAAAACCATAAAGATAGCCGCAGATCGGTCGGCTGATTTATGCAAAGACCTGGTAAGTATCTCGCAAATGGAGAGTGGGCAAGGAACTCGAACTGCGGTTGATGTTCTTGAGGTGATAGCCGAAGCTGTCGAGGTCGGCAAATCTTTGAGGACGGAGCCGGTGACAGAATTCGTACTTGAGCTTCCGAATACTCCGGTACTTGGTTTGTGCGAGAAAAGTGGGCTCCACCAAGTACTTTTAAATCTTATAACTAACTCAGTCGATGCGATGCCATCAGGCGGGACCATTCGCGTACGCGTATTCGAGACCGAACGCGTCACAGGTCCGTTCGTTTCAGTAGTCGTCCAGGACTCGGGTACTGGGATCAATAACGATGTAATCGGAAAAGTATTCGATCCATTTTTCACGACCAAGAAGGGCCGAGAAAGGAAAGACACATTTGGGGGAAGCGGCATCGGGTTGACGACGGCTCTCCGGGTGGTCGAGTCTTGGGGGGGAACTATTGAGTGTGGCTCAGAAGTTGGGAACGGAAGCACCTTCACCGTTCACATCCCCTCGGCCAGATCAAAGGGGCAGGAGCTCCGGCCGACTTAAAAACAGTCTGATAAATTCAGGAATTTCAGGAACCTGGAGATGTTATCCAGTACTCAGGATAAGATCGTAACCATATTGAAATGATTAAGTAATTCGGGCATAGTTAGCCGCCTCTGGGCTGGTCCCTGACGTTTTAATTGATTTTGTGTTTTAAGAACTGTGTTATGGCTAAAAGTAATTTAGAAACGGTGCACCTGGTATCCTCTGAAGGTACAGGATTTTTTTATTCGGTACGTAGAAAGAAAGGGAAAAACAAGCTCAGTGTAAAGAAATATGATCCGATTGCGCGCAAGCACGTCACATTTGCCGAGAAGAAACTTAGCCGTCTAAAGCGAAAGTATAAACCGGGGATGGCTCCGATACAGGAACAAGAGGCCGCACCGGCTCCTGCGGCTGAGGCAGCTACAGCTAAAAAGACTAACGCGGGGAAAGGCAAGGCTCCTGCGGCCTAAGACTTAATTAATTACGGAGACTAGGTGGCGTTAGGAGCAGAAGTCATCTCACCAGTCGAACCGAAGGCGCCAACTTCTGGGTCGTTCGACACCGTCACGGTAGAGTCAAGTCATTTCCCTAAATCGGGGAACAGTGCACTGCTAGGGTCGGAAGCAGTCGAGCTTGGGTCATTCAAGAATCGAATGTTTGTATGCACTTTCGCCTTGGTAAATATTCTGCTTCTCGAATACATCCTTAGTCAGCCAAAGTACGGTGGTTTGACCGCGGGTTTGCGAAATTGGTTTGGACCGGTCACGGTCCTGCTATCTTTCGTTTGTGTATTCTATTGCTGCCGTCCGACATTAAAATCGGCGCTTTCGGCGCTTGAATCAGGGTCACTCAGTGCCGCTGTAAGTTTGAGTTTGGCCCTATTGATATCGTTTGGGTTTACTCTGAATGCGGTGATTTTCGAGCATTCTAGCCTCGGATCCTTACCTCTTCTAGCGGGCACGATAGCGCTTAGTTTCGCTGTGCTGTTGAAGGAACCCTTAGATCAACTAATTAAACTATCGCTGGATAAGGGCGCGGAATTCGGGCTTTCGAGTTTGGTAAAGCGCTTAAGAATAGCTGAGGAGCGATCAGATCAGAGTGCTGCTCGAATTATCAAGGGAGATGAGGCCGAAGTTTGGGTCGCTGTACATAGCGCCAGGCCGGGCGATTGCTTTAAGGTTAAAGAGGGGGAGCTAGTTCCGTGTGACGGAGTAATAACAATAGGTAGCGCCGAATTAGCCGAGCGCAAACTTTCCGGCCACGAAACCATCCGAGTCAAGTCGGTAGGGGACGAGATTTTTGCTGGGTCGCGAGTTTTGCAGGGTGAACTTCAGTGCCGGGTCACAACGCTTTTTGAAGACTCATTCTCTGCTTCCTTAGTTGCATTATCAAGAGTTTATTTGGGGCTTCACTATCCG
>CAZJXY010000279.1:0-5419 GCA_964549925.1 uncultured Bdellovibrionales bacterium
GCTGTATTTCGGAGACCACGCGGTTATCGGTCAGAAGGAATCGGTCATATTTAAAATATTCTTAGCTGCGCACCTTGCCGGACACTCAGTTCAGCTGACTTTAAGACCGGAGTTCTCATTCTACGTTAGCGATCGTACGGATCTCGATCGCTTTCCGGAGCTTGAGAGCAAACTGCGCGGATTCGAAGTGGAGGCGAGTGAATACGGGGCGGGCTTCCTGATTGAAGCAGGGGGGCAGGAGTTTATCCCTCGCTACTCTTTGCTAGCTGCAATTGACCGGGGAAAGTTTATTCGCTACTGCCGCGGAGAGCCGTCAAATAAAGCTATCGATGAGCAAGAATTTGAGCTCGCGCCACGTTACGCACCTAGGGATTTAGAGTTTACTGCTTTAACCGAAGGGGTGACGATTAGGCGATAAGCAATTAATTCTATCAGTACCATTCTTGCGGCATGCCGCTCGTATTGGACTGATAGAGTTGTCTTAGCCTCTTATTTGAGTGAGTAAATACAAGCACCTGAAGGAAGGGGATTGGTGAAAGAAATGAGACCCCGCATCAAGTCCTTTCCATAACCTTAGTAGGTACCGCCTTATGTCTAAGCACGGCCCGATAGATCGCTATAATCAGGAGGAGGATCCGCTCAAAGCGGATTCTGCTTTCGAGGACTCTGACTTTCTTTCAAAGATAGAGCAGGACCGTCCTCCGGCTTTATTTGAACCACCGACGATCATCAGTAGCGGCGGACTCGGTCCATGCTGCGCCATATTTGTGCGAGAACCAAATAGTGGACGCACGGTCGCTGCGCACTTTGCCGGAGCCTCTTTTGTGCCGACTGTCGTCGATCGGGTGCTTGAGCTTGCCGCCGATAAGTTAGGCGACCTCTCTAAATTGGAGTTAACGGTCGGAGGAATTGCTCAAATTGAGTTCCCAGTCTCTGATCTCTTTGATCATAATGATGATCCAAAAATCTTAGCTGCAATTGATTTTTCGGCGCCGGAGACGCACGGATGGCAGGCGGATCGAGCGACAGTAGAGCAGCGCTTAAGAGACTATCGAGCCAAAGATGGCAGTGTCGTATCAATTGATCGGATAAAATATTTCTGGACTGAGGGAAAGTTCACCGCACATTTTTACCTTGATACCAAAACGGGAACTGTGGAACGGATCTTGAGTGATCCGCCGGAGTTGGATTAACCGAGACTGTTACAGAGACATTTTCCTAAACCCCTCCTTATTCAAAAGTCTGAGCTCAATTTATATATATGCGTTATAGATATATCAACGTTATATCGCATGGTTACGCATGTAATGAAAAAAGGTGCTTAAAATTGAGCAAAAACTCAGCTATTATCGCAACAAACGAGGGGACTTCTATGATGGCGACAGAGACCCAAGCATATTGCGAAAATTTTGAGATGTCTACGTTTTGGGGTTCGGATATTAGATCGGAGTTTGAACCTCAATTTAAGACCGCTGATCCAAAAGTTAACCAGCTGCTCAAAGAATGTATCGAGCTGATTGAAACTACGCTTCCTGGGCGAGTGCGCAGCTACTATCTTGTCGGGAGTTTTGCCGACAATTACGCCATACCTACTAGCGATGTAGATATACATCTAGTAAGCGCTGGTGCGTTAAATAGCGAAGAATTAGGGCAGTTAGCAGAGATTAGGCAGACGCTACGCAAAGGAGACTTTAGAGAACTTGATCTGATCCCATTCTCTTCCGATGGTGCCTCTGACATCCGCACCAAATTGCGGGGTAAGCTATTGTATGGTGAAGACGCAGCTAAAGACTTCATTCTTCCCGAACCTGAACAGTACGCTCGCGAGCGGATGTATGCTGCTATACATTACCTTGCCAGAGTGCGTGGGGAGGGGGAACTTTGTTTGCCTCTCAAAGCGCCTGATCCGACCGATCCGTATTTAGGTTACGTGCGGAAATCGGAAGCGAATGAAGAGCTTACTACCAAAGAGCTAGTCACAGTAGGAGGATGGCTTGCCACTGCGCTGGAAGCTCAAAAGAACCTGACTTATATTCCATCCAAGCTCACTTGCGTCGATGCATTTCGCTTCTGGGAAGAGCAACGTTGGGCCGAGCATATTGGAAATTTGTTCGATACGGTGCGGGGCGCATGGCATTATAAAGTCCCACGAGATGCTCTTGCAAAAACGGGCTTGCAAGATCTCTGCAAGGATGAGCTCGAGTTTGAAAAATATTTTGTTGAGAAATTTCGGGGCTTTCTAATCGAAGAAATCTTGAGCTCTGATAAGTTGCGCGTCGAAAAAGCAAAATCGTATTGGGAAAAGATTTTTAAAAACGAAAAGCCAGAGTTATCGCAACACGCGGATCCATTTCCACTAAAAGAGATTAGTCTTTGTGTCCCTCGGCTTTCAGATATGGGAAGCGTGCAATTGGCCCAAGTGCTGGGTAGGCTCTCTCAGTATGGAGCGGTTGTAATTGAAAGCACAGATGTTAAAGATCCAGGCAGCGATCTTTTAAGCCTTGGGAATATTCTAGGTGCGGTGATTAATCATCCACGTGCCAATCACTCCGGGATAGTTCGCATTGGATACGAAGCGGAGAAGGCCGCGTTTATCGGAACAAATGCAAAGGCGCAGCTTCCGCATACGGATGGGGCATTTTTAGAGAAACCTCCCAAATATATAGCGATTACCTGCGTAAAAGACTCGCCGTCTGCTGGAAACTCACTGCTCGTTTCAGGTGATTCCTTAATCGCTAATCTTTCGAAGATGGAAGGCCCAAATTTCGAGGCGTTATTCTCGCCGCAAGCTTATTTTGTTCGAAGGGCTAACGATCAAACAAGGCGCGCAATTTTGGTTAATAACGAGGGCAAAGCGAATATAGCCTTTAAAAGCGGCGAGGGGACTGAACTAACGGTTGAAGAGGAGGCCTTGCCGGGGTTCCAAAGAATCGAGTCATTCGTTTCAAATCCGCTTAATCAAAAAACCTTTCATCTTAAACCACGGCAGACGCTAATTCTTGATAACACCCGGCATCTGCACGGAAGAACTGCTTTTCCGCTTGAATCGGAGCGGGAGCTGCTTCGCGTGTGGTTTGATGGAGATACTGAGGTAGCAAAGAGGATCGGACATGGTGCTCGGCACTGTTCTCTTTAAAGTTAAGCTGTGGAGGCATATCTGGATGGAGCTATTGACCAAAAATTTACAGACTTACCTAAGTCAATGCAGCTGGCCGAAGGAGTCGGGATGTTCGGCTTACCCCTCTAAGGGGAGAGATCCGATTTTTCTCTTCGTTCCAAACCGAATCCCAAATAAGATGCTAATAGAGAATATATTACATGCAAAGCGAATGGATTATGTCAAAATAGTTTGTTTGACTAGCGGTAGTGATAGCATTACTATTTATAAGTGATTTAAGATAGCTGGAGTAGAAACAATGTCAAGAATAAGCGCAAATAAAGAGAATAGGGACCCGTCGCCAATGGTAGAACTACCTGGACTGGATTTAAAAATTAAATCGTTGCAGCTCCCGGATGTTCGGGTAACTGAAACCGTACAGCGCAGTAAGCTCGAAGGAGAAAAGCGCGGTTCAAGCACTGTCGAAGTGCCATTTTCCTGCACTCTGTCTGTCTCTGCCGACAACTCCCGCTCGGCCCTAGATTGCCTCGGATTGGAGAATGCTCCGATCGGTGAAATTGAAGTTCGCCTACAATTAGAAAATGACGCGCTAAAATGTACAATCAACTCGCGCTATACTTCAACCGAGACTAGATACGAGACCGAGTATTATAATCATCACTGGGTTCCCGAAGGGCAACGCTATCCGTATGGACCGGTTGAAGCCGGGTATATGGAATCGGATCAGCGGGAAGTACCATACGAAAAAGAAGTCGAAAGGAGTGAAAAGTGCGAGAACATTGCAGTGGCTAAAGATCTCTTTAATGCGATCTATCTCGGGGTGCTAAATTCCAATCAGACATCCCCTAAACGGGAAGAGTTAATTACGTTTTTACACGAGAACTTTCGGAGAGATTGCTTAAGAGCTCAGGATTGGATCCGCGCTAGTCTGGCGTATAAGAGCGAAGAAGCCCAGCGTGAAGCGGAGCGGCAAGCTAAGCTTCTAGAGCAAACTTCACTGCCACCATTGTGAGTGCGTGTGAATAGCTTGCAGCTAGACTCAAATTCTTGTCCCTCAGAATTTTCGCTTGCGCACTCTAGGATTCTCTCAGTTGAGGAATTGAAGAGTGCTTTGGGGAAGGAAGTCCAGGTGTATATCTCCCCAACTATTGGGGTCGATTTACTAAACAAGTCCAACTTGACCGCTCTTAAAGCGCAGCTTATGAGCGCACTTGATCAGTTTGGCCAAGTGATTAGGCCATTTGAGTTTGGCTTTTATCGGGAACTTGGCTTTTTAAAAGATACGGAGAAAGGTCTTCTCCCCACTATGCAGATAGACCTAGCCGAGAGCGTGCTTACGCTTGAGTACGTTGGAAGCGGATACCACGGATCAGTCTATAAACTAAGCGGTTTGGGTAAGCCGCTCGCCCTTAAAGTATTCTATCAACGCGCGGTTGAGTATGGGAATTCAGGACCGTGGAGTGAAACAGCTGTAGGAATCTACATCAGTGCAAACTCGGTAAGAGATATGCCGCATATCTGTTTTGCTAATCCTGCTCAAGGCTGGATAGTCTCGGAGTTTGTCGATTGCAATTTCGTAAGCTCCACTCCCGATGGGCCGAGCTTTGAAGAGTTAGGTCTTGAGGCTACCGATCAGCATAGATCGATTGAGAATCGGATCTGCGGCACTCATCAGATTCCCTTCCGGGTAGATTACGGACATTTGAGTTCCCCATACCGCGCCGTGGATGCTGAACGTCAAAAGATTTTTGGAGAACTTTTGAGTTTGAAAGACTCTAAGGGTCAAATCAGTTCAAAGGATTTCTTGCAATTAGCCGCTGAGCAACCGTCGGCTCGTTGTTATCTGATGCAGCAGCTTGTGCTGATACCGGAGAGAGATCGAGTCAGCACTTTGAAACAAATGTTTGAATTTCCTGAAGTCCGGCATTTTCCAGTGCAAGATTATATAGCTAAGGGAGTGTTGCCTGATTCGAGCACGATCGAGTTATTCGAGATGCTAATGAATCAAAGTGACCCAAGTGTGCGTTCACACGCAATTTTTGATCTGAGAAAATTGCCGAAAGAGGCTGGTAGTTACTTAGGAAAATTGTGGTACACCAGAGCGGAATTTGCGCCGTTTATTATATATCTTGGGCAAAAGAGTGTTGCTGCTGATTACCCACAAGCCCAGGCCTTCTTGCCGAGGTAGTTCTATCACTGCCATTTTTGTGGTGCTCTCTTGAAATTGGAGCTGATAGAATATTCCTGTGGAGATTCGAAGGAGAAAGTTCTCTTATTTCGTGGTAAAAGCCTCCTTGTTCC
>CAZJXY010000280.1:0-5410 GCA_964549925.1 uncultured Bdellovibrionales bacterium
CTCTTTAACCGGCTTACCCTCCTCGAAATGGACTCCCGTAAGCACCCCATCCACTCGCGCCCGAACCTCGGCGTCGATCGCCCCAGCAGTCTGCCCCACGAATTCAAATTTGCGCGCCACATCCTGGGTCACAACATCAGCTACAGAGACCTCGAGCGCAGCTGGAGCGGCTGCCGGTTTATCCCCTGCACACCCAAGTAGGATTAAAACGAAGAAGAAAACGCAAAGAATAAGTATTTGCTTTAACTGAGCCATATTTCCCTTCAGAGATAAAATGCGGTTACAAGACTCCCCAGATCTGCTGTGCAGATAGCATAACCGGAGGCGCATGTCATTATAATCAGGTATTAAAACCCCCAAGTTGCCTCATTCCATGGAGACGCACTGAGAGGACCACGCTGTTGATGCCTTGGCAGTAATATAATAGGAATTTACTCCAGTATCGTTACCGCAATAAGAAATAAGAGGGTTATTTGGATGGGTCCCGAGCCATCTTCCAGAGCGTCCGCCCTCCTATTCTCACTGATCCGGTATAACGATCTAAAAGCGCTGCTGCCGCGGGAAGATTGAAACAATCGATTACTATATCGACTGCCATAGGAAAAAGTTGCTTAAATTCAATCTACTTTACATCACTTAGCGTCGCAAAATCAGTGAGACTAGCTGCAACCTGGAGGGGGTTGATTACACTCGGCACTCTTCCCTTCTGTCTGGACTGATGTAGGCAAACGCGAAAGCTGATTCTGCCGCACTACTTGCTCTTTTTGAGCTTCTCATGACGAGAGAAATTATTCATATAATTTCTGGTCGAGGACGAAGTATCTTGTATCCCGAGCCAACCACATTCCTGCTTGGTCGATGTTAACAGAGGAATCCTATTAGACGATAAGATCTGCTCGCCGCACGGGAATCACCTTGAGATCTCATACGCTTTGGCATCTGGTTGAACGAAGTGTAATCCCTGTGCTGTCTGGATGGCTGTCCTTAATAATTCCTTAGCGGTAAAATCGCACCCTTCCTTCACTACCCCCTTTCACCTCCCCTATTACCTTCGCACTTGGAAACTCCTCTCGAATTACTCCAAGCATCCGATCTGCCATCGCCCCCTCCACCGACAAAAGCAGCCCTCCGCTGGTCTGCGGATCAAACACCATCAAAGCCTCAACATCCGACAAACCACTCAACTCGATCGAAGAGGAAGTGTACTCTTTATTGCTTCTATGGGCCTTTGTTAAATGCCCACTCTCCAATGACTCCTCAGTCAACTTAAACCGCGGCACATTTGAAACCAAAATCTCTAGCTCTACACCGCTTGCCTTAGCTAGCTGCATCCCATGCCCAGCCAATCCAAATCCTGTTACATCCGTAGCCGCATGCACAGATTTGCAAAGCTCTCCCCCCAACAGTTCAACCACGTTATTTAACTTACACATAGAAAGCAGACCCTCTTCAATCTCCGCTTCTGTGTAACTCCCGCTTTTTAAACCTGCGCACAAAGTCCCACTCCCGAGCGCCTTAGTTAAAATGAGCTTATCTCCAACCTTTGCACCGGTATTCGCCCAAACCCGATCCAAAGGCACTACCCCCGTACAAGAGAGCCCAAACTTTAAACTCTCATCATCAATCGAATGGCCGCCAACCAAAGATGCCTTTGCCTCAGCAATCTTTTCACAGGCTCCGTTTAGAACTGCCGTAATAACCTGCTCCTCCATATTAGCTACGGGGAAGGCTAAGATCGCCATGCAGGTTTTTGGTATTCCACCCATGGCATAGACATCGCTCAAGGCGTTAGCGGCTGCGATCTTTCCGAAAAGCTCCGGGGTATCAACGATTGGAGTAAAAAAGTCGAGCGTCTGAACAATCCCTAACTTATCGTCTATCCTATATATTGCCGCGTCATCAAAATCGCGACCGTCAACAAGCACATCCGGGTCGGCTTCAGGAAACCTTACCCCGCGTAAAATCGAACGTAAGGCGGACGCCGCTACCTTCGCAGCACACCCACCCTTTTTCACGGTTTGAGTTAATTTTATCTGATTATCCACAAGATCCCGATTGAAGCACAGGTATTGTGAAAAGTAACGTCCTTGGTAATCTCTAATATAGATATGGACATATTCAGTGCTAATAACCTTGCTGCCCTTTTCGCTCTAACCAGCTTAGAGATTGTATTGGGGATCGATAACATCGTATTTCTTGCAATTCTAGTCGATAAACTCCCGCCTGAGAAACGTGCTAAAGCTCGAGTAGTAGGCCTGATACTGGCGATGTTTTTCCGCATCGCGCTCTTACTTTGCATCAGCTGGATCATGCTTCTTACTGAGCCGTGGTTTAATCTCTTCGGAGTTAATTTCGCTGGTAAAAATTTAATCCTGCTAGGAGGTGGTCTTTTTCTTCTGTTTAAGGCCACCCACGAAATGCATAACTCAGTTGAAGAAGACGCTCACGAGCTTAAACCTAACCGCGCTAAGGTTTCCTTTGCTGCAGTAATTGCACAGATTATTTTAATCGACATGGTCTTTTCAATCGACTCAGTGGTCACCGCTGTTGGAATGGTGGAAGAAATCTGGGTGATGATTGCGGCAGTGGTGATCGCTATCATCGTTATGCTTATCTTTTCAAAGAAAATAAGTGATTTTATAACAGAGCATCCAACCATCAAAATGTTGGCATTGTCGTTCCTCCTATTGGTCGGAGTAATGTTGGTTGCAGATTCAGTCGGAAGTCATATCCCGCGCGGATACCTCTATTTTGCGATGACTTTCTCGCTCTTTGTTGAGATGATGAATATGAAAACCAGAAAGAAACTTGAAAGGAAGAGATCGGCAGCTTAAGGATGCAGGACTTCCACCACCGTCTTTCCACCCTCAGCTACGACTAACCCAATCGCAAAGAAGAATGCTGTCTCTTTCCCCGGATTCCTAAGGGAGTGACTCTCTCCAGCATCAATGATTACCATATCCCCACGATTGGCCTCTACTCTCTGCTCTTTCCCGATAAATTGGATCGGCCCACCACAGATTATAAAGATCTCATGCATCGAGGTGTGATGGTGCAGAGAACTCACCTTCCCCGGCTCAATCTTAGCCCAATTGACCATCTGCACCCTGCCCGACGGAGCCTCAGGATAAAGGGACAATATCTTCTTCCAAACCCCTGGGTTAATTGGGTCTTCATGTCCGGCTGGAGTAAAATCGATTCCCGACTGGCTAATTAATTTCATAAGATTATCACCTTGAAAGACACCTTCTAATTAGGATTTATTTACTAACTGGCCTAATCCGTAGTAAAACTAGCACTTTCTAGCAGTAATAAAATAGATCTTAAACCAATGGAGACCGGGATCGATTCGGGGTTAGATTCACTTATTCCGTCACAGGCGGAGCCTATCCGAGTGCCGTCGCCTGCTCAACCTCCCCCCTTAGAGGAGGGATCACGATTCAGCGCTTTCAGCATCAAAAGGTTCGTGGTTGAGACCCTCGATTCAGACAAGGATTTCAACCGAAATCGATTCTCTAGGGGCGATAATCCAAATGCTAGATTGCTAGATGCCGACTACACGGAGCAGGTCAAGATTGAAGCCTCTGAGATTGCAGCACGGGCACTGGAAAAATTGCAATCTGAATCACCCGAATTAACTCCAGAAGCGCAGTTTCGTCAGGCATGTTCTCAAGCATTCACTAAGGCGGCTGAATGGCGTGAGAGCTTCGCTAAGTTTTGGGAAAATTTATCTGATCGCCCGGTAATCTCGATTTACGGAACATCTAAAGATTATCTGGTAAATGATCGCTTAAAGGAATTTTTTAAGATCCTCGCCGAAAAATGTGTCGCGAACGGGATTAGCGTTGTCAGCGGTGGCGCTGACACAGGCGCTGTGGGAGCACTCAACAAAGCTTTTGCCAATGCGCGAGAAGATTGGAAAGTCAGTAATGGCGGTGCCGAGCCGCCCTCGGCAATTGCGATTATTCCTTTGAAATTTTACGGCAATGCTGTCGAATCGAGATTTCGAGACGCCACTCCCGGTTTTGCTTGTCCGCCATTAATGACTTTTTTGTCCAGAACGCCAACTTTATTCTCTGTGGGCGAGCAGCGAGTTGCGATCTTTACTCCCGGCGGACTTGGAACTTTTGAGGAACTATCTCGCGCCATGGCCGAGTCAAAAATGGCTAATAAAGTGCCCGGCTTGTACTCCGAAAAGACTCCGTTGATTGTGATCTTAGACGAAGACGTAGGCGGCCTGAGCGCTGAAAGCGGCGATCAAAAGGGGTACTTCTCTGGATTGAGAAAGTGGTGGAAGAAAATGGTAGATGCTGAGACCGCAAAGACTGAAGATTTTGAAGACGTTGCGTTCTATGCCGTTGAGGATCTATCAAAACTAGCGACTCTATTGGTTAATCAATATCTAGAACCGCGTGATAAAGCTCAAGCAAGTCAACTCGTATTTCGCAGTGAGCTTCTAGCACGCGCAATCAACACCGTTCATACTAGACTTGAACAGTCTGAAAACTTTAATCAACGAAGATTTGACGTTTCGGCGCCTGAGGCTTTGCGCGTGCTGGATGCCCACTTTAAACAGCACGTGGTTTTAGAGGCGGAGAGATTCATAGAGCATCGAGCTAAGGATCGGCTCATTCGAAACACCTTAAGTGAGAGAATTGTAAACCCGGATCAGGTAAATCAGCGGCTTTCGCGAGAACTCCCCGATATAATTGATCGGGCGGTTGACCTTGCTTGTCTTTGGCGCGGACAATTGGAATTTTTGGTCAATCGCTTCAAGGATCAGGTCGTTATTCCGGTGCTAGGGTGCGAGAGAGAGCAGAGCTGGGATGCAAAAATATGGGGGGAGGAAAATTTAGAAAGCCTTGAGCAATCGGCCAAAAACTTGGTTTATGAATGCGTAGCAAATGGCCACTCGATTCTTGTGGCTGGGGAGGGAAAGGAGGGTATTGGCAAACGTTTGGATCAGTATCACGAACAAGCTTTAGTTGATCATTTGAAAGCCACCGAAATGGAATCTCAATCCAAGATTATTTTTGTACAATTAAAGCGCGATCGTTTCAGCTCGCAGGATCAAATTGAGGTTGACGGCCGGATCGTTCTTGGCCCCCCACTACTTCCATTGATGACCCGCACCCCATTTCTTCCATTGATTGGGAAGCAACTTGGAGTGATCGCATACCCCGGCGGATTGGTAGAGGGGGAGGTACTCTCCGGGCTTTTTCTCGCAGCCCAAATGAGCAGCACAGTGCGAACCGCATACAGCGGAAAAACCCCGCCTACGGTTTTGATCATTAATCCCTCGCTCCAACAGGGGGGCGGCGTGGTAGACGGACTACAAGAACTTCTTCAGCGCATGGAAGATTCTGGAACGGTTACCAGCGCTGAAAGAGCGCATATTAGGTTTTGCGGC
>CAZJXY010000281.1:0-5389 GCA_964549925.1 uncultured Bdellovibrionales bacterium
AATTCAGCGTAGCTTGAAGCGCCTTACCAACTAACTTCCAAGTCGAGGCTTGGCGGAGTAAACTTACAGGCACTCTAACAATATCCACCAATAAGCTACCTAGGGTGCTCCAAGTCTTCCCGCTGGAAAGCACATTCCACGTCGTAGCGAAAAAACCGTGGGATTCAGAGCGGCTGGTGTGAGTTTGATTGGGCGAATGGTTGCGACTTTCGACTGACTCAGGGACTCGTTCAGATTGGATACGAGAACTGCTTCCTGTTTCTTCAAAAGCTAAACTTTTAATTGGAGAAACCGCGACAGTTGATAATTCCTGTGGTTTGTCGGCAAGAGCAACCTGAGTGCTCTCTCTTAAAACAGAACCATAATCAGTCTTGCCATCACGATGAAGTTGCTGATTGTAATTTGCCAAAGTGAAGTCATCACCGCCGGAATCTATCTCTTGAGCTCGATCTAGACCTAGAACTTTATCTGCCTCCAATTGCTCTTCAGGGATGACTTGCGCAGTATGAGAACGGGTGTAAGTTTCCCAGAATTCATCACGACCCCTTTTCTTTTGCTTTACTTTACCTTCAAGCAAACGCTGTAGCTCTACTTGATCTATTGCTTGAGGTGCTGGAACTGATGTTGCTGTTTTGTGGACGGCTGCATTTGCGAACTGCGCTTTAGGATCGAAAATTACGGCATTTTCATATGCTTCGTATGCGGCTTTTGAGGAGGAGCTTGTTACACCTTTGGGGAGGTTAAGTTGACTCAGGTCGTCAGTGTCGACCTCCGTTTCAATTTTTATCTCTCTCGACATGACTTATTTCCAAATGCGGACTCGCCCAACCTAGGTAATTCTAGCAGTAATTTCCTCACTAAATATTATGAATTTTTGGTCAGGCACGTGCGTTAAGCAAGAATATCAAGCTAACTATATGAAATTGCTTGTTTTTGCGCGTATGACCTCCAGCCTCCTAAACAGTCAAAATATCCGTCTCTTAGTTCGCTAGGAACGCCTGTTCTGAGCCGAATAAGCTTATGAGCTTAAGGATTTAGAAATCGCTATAATACTTGGTAAGCAGCGTAGTTTTGTTCCTGCGGAGTCATTTGAGAAATGCAACCTAATTTAAGCCCTGAAGAGCTGGCCAGAAGAGCCAAACTGCACAGAGCTCCTGATTCCAAGGGAGGCGGCGATGACCCTACGGCCCATACCAAGACCGGCGGTGGCGGGGCAAAACAAGGTCCTCCGCGGTCGCCAATTCACACCGCGACCGGTGGTGCATTCGAAGATCTAGACGGGCCAGACGGGGCTGATGCTGCGATATTTGATGCGCTCGTTGGCGGAAAAAAGCGGATCAACGGCAAGCAGCCTCCAAAAACTGGGCCCGGAGCAGAAGAAACACTTGAACCGAAGACAGAACTTGCCGAGGTATTTGAAACCGATTTTGCCAGAGCGCTGCTTCGCGATCACACCAAACGGGGTCAGGATCCAAGAGACTTCCCAGATTTGCTTGATCAGTACAAAGGCATACTACACGCAAACCGTAAAGCGGAGGTCGAAAAATATATTACAGAGCAAGGCTGGAACAAGAACGAAGGGCCGGGCAAAGAGCACTTTCATAAGGCGATGGATCAATTCGAAAGACGGATTATGTATAATCCGAATATCGGCCTTAGCCCAGAAGAAATTGTAGCTCTCTACATGGAAAGAAGAGGTGAGCTAATAGATGAGTTTAAGAGAAAACCTAACAATGGCCCCAACCGTCGGCTATTCAAGTTAGAAGACGAAAGACTTAAGCAAAGTTTCATAGCAAGATACGCTTTGGATCCAAGCGATCCGGCCATGGCAGCAGATCCACAATCCAATAAGATTACTTGGCTTGGTTGGACTCCGACTTTCGCTCGAACTTTCTTTAATGCGCTCGGCATAGCCGGCGGAATATCTACCTGCGCCCTTATAGCGGGAGCAATTGGCGTATTGGGGGGGTCAGTGAGTTGGATAGCTTGGATCGCGCCAGGTCTCGGTGTTTTGGCAGGTATTTGGGTTCTTGATAAGGCCTTGACTGCCGGGCTCAAGCGAATTAAGAAAAGTTTCCGTGAAAACATTACGGACTATATCGTTGAAACAGCGGAAGCTGAAATAATTGACCCTAAAGTAATGGAAAAAAATTTACACGTAGCGTGCCGAAGGTATTGTCACGCCGTGGGGGGAGATAGACTAGTAGGCCAAGTTGACTCTTTAATTAATGAAGTTAATTTATGGGCCCGCCGCAACAATACAGATCCTGAGTTTTTTAAGACTTTAATGAGTGCAAACCAAAATGAGTTTGCCGAGAAAATCCAGAAGATAGTAGGTGAATTGGATAATTTCCAGCCGGCGAACCAGTGGACTTTGCTTCAACAGCCCTTACTTAGAAGAATTCTGGGTAAAGAGCCGACCAATACCCTTAGCACTAAATGGCGCTGGATGGATCGAAACGTTAAAAACACCAGCATTAGAGAACATTTGAGCGATATTATTACATATGCTGTTCAGGGCACCAGGCTCAGAATATTGTCGGAATCTAAGGCAGACGAAGACGCAAAAATAGCTCAACGTAGAAGTATCCAAGGTATGATCAAGTCCTCTCGTCTAGCTGCAAGAGATGAGGACGACCTAGAACAACAGAGTTTTCAGGGCTTGCTAACAAAGTGGAAGTTTCAAGTCACAAATCATGTCCACGAATTTATTGACAAGAGCGATCTTGAGGCGAATGCCGGTTGGATTGGAGCTAATAAAAGTTGGAAGGGCAAGATTAGTCATACCTCAGTTGTTCTTGGAACCAACGCCCTGATTATGGCCTTCACCGGTTCCTCAATTAGCGGCCAAGCTTTGGCGCAAATACTTCCCTTTGCTTGGGCATGCGGCAAGGCTGTGTTTATTCCGTTCCATGTGATACCAGCCAAACTCGCCGGACTAACCCAAGGACTAGTCAATCTGGTCGCACCGGCTAACGCCCCGGGCTGGGGTTGGGGAGCGAAGGGATTGAGTTACGCATTCGCCTTTGCGGCAGAAGTGGCCGGTGTAAGGTGGGGCCTAAAAAAACTTTGGCAGGACGTACGGCAATCAAGAGTTAACAGAGCTATCACCACAGCTCACGCTAAACTGGCAGACAGCCTTGATGCAAAGGAAACGGAAATAAGGGCTCGAGGTCCTGAGGACGGCTCAAGTGTTTAGGACCCTACAAGGCCTCCAGGCTAATAACTTTTCTTTGATTTAAAGGTTCTGAAATCAATGGACCTTCATGATCGCGTAGCTCTCCTCGCTCTCAGAATGGCTAAAAAACTGATAGGCTCGGATTCACCAGCGCCCGTCACCGATCCTCCTCCACGGGACGCAACAGCAGCTGAATATAGGGCGGACTTGTTTGATCAAATTGATTGGAGCGAACAGGTTCGGTATGAAGCGTTAAAGTACGAATATCGACAGGATAATGAACCTGCATACCGTATTCTTGGGCCCAAAGGGGATGGCACCATTAGTATTGAAGTCGCCTTCAATCCCATTCGACCCGGCTTGGAATCGCGCTGGCAAAACGGGGTGGAATTAGTTGACGAACTGCAGCGGGCAACCGCACAGTTCAGTCCTGATCAACTACGCAACCTAACTCTTGACTGGATTTATGCCGATCACCCTTATGCACATCTGCGGCCCGAAGGACATCTGGAGGATGCCATGCGCGTGCGCGTGCTTGCTGGTGTAAAAAAAGCTCTCCCTGGTCAAACTATACTTCCAAGTGAGGAAATAGAACTTGCATCTGCAACCTATGAGTCGCTAATCAAGGAGATTAAGAGTCTATGTAAAGTCGCCGAACAAGGGGTGGTACTCAACGAAAAGGGCGTGGGATTCGAGGTCAATTTATCACCACCTTGTAAGTGGGGCGGTGATAGTTACCCTGAAATGAATATAAGGAGGTCTCTACAACGACAGGCCTGGCTTAAAGAACATCCTAACCGTACCATCGTACATGAAAAAACCGTGCGTGTCCCGGGACCTTTTCTCAGCGGTGGTAGCATCAAGGAGAAAACACAGAGTGCAACTCTGGATGGAGATGATTCGATTTTAGAATTAACGGTTTTTTTCTTTGAAGCTCCAGGTGAAGCCAACACAGAAGTAGAAGATCTAGCCGAATTGCGACAAGGAAACACCCTATACGGAAATTGGATACAAAAATTTCTTGGATGCGAGCCAGTAAAAGAAGCAATGATGGGCTCCTTCTCTGCGAAAAACGGCTTTGGACTAAAATCTTTTCCTATGATTATGCCTCCCGATCAAGCCGGCGAGTTATCGCTATGGGAAATGTTGCCGGTCTATGCACAGCTTATAGCTAAGCAACTTTACGCCAATCCTCTGCATGATAAGGACCAAGTGCTAGATAACATCAAAAACATCACTTTTAAGCATAGGAATGCAGCCCCGTTCTTTGTAAATAAGAATATGCAACCGCTCTTTCGTCAGGAAGTTGATCAGATGATCGACAACGGACAGCTCGAAAAATGGGGACCGATGCCAAATACAAGGGTTTTGACTAATATTTTCGAGCTTGGACTTCTAATGAAGGAACCCGGAGCGATCGGCACTGGCTATCCCCCTCCTTCAGGCGATAGTTCGCATAAACCCTGGTATAAGCGAGTGGACTTCAAGGATACTAGTCTCATTTCGCATGCTATGCGCTATGCCGTTTGGTATATAGATCAACTAAAACTTAATGAAAATAAGACTTGGTTTACAAATATTCAGATAAAGGCGGGGTTATGGCTTAACCGCTACATACCAATTGGACTTTGGGAGGGATACATATCAAAGGATGGAATCCGCGGTCGGTATGCCGAAATGGATCATAACGACATTCGCGCCGGTGAAATCATGGCTCCGGAAGAGCAATGGAGGGAGTTTAATAAAGTCATTAGAGACATGTTTGAAGATGAATTTCCGGATGATGAGGAGATCCTCGGTTACGATCTGGTAATCAGTGAAGGAGGTAATATTGACCCCGGATTTTGGAACGTGAGACGTCAATGGACCATTTGGACCCAAAGCAAAAAATACGAAGAAGCGCACAAAGACGACTCGGTACTACTACGGTACGCAAACGGAAAGCCGGTGCTAAATGATCGGTTCATTGACAGCCGGAGCCAAATAAAAGCCGAAGCAACTCCAGAGAATCTCTTGGCGGCTATAGCTAGAGGCGAGAGCGTCTTTAGAAATGATGCTGAGACCTTTTTTGAGAAAGTGCGAGAAGTTGAATATAAACAAGCTCGGGAGGCCTGGTGGGGTGCCGGTAATAAGCATTTTCATTGGTCATTGATTGATGCTCCTGGGGTTCCACAAGTCTATCATCGGATAGTAAATGGAAATATGTTCTAT
>CAZJXY010000282.1:0-5362 GCA_964549925.1 uncultured Bdellovibrionales bacterium
ACTTGAACCAGGTCTCGCCTATTTACTCTCTACGATCGGATTAATTTCCGCCACAGCTAGCGCATCGTCTTTAATATTTGCGACAGAACCGGCACTGGTAGCGCTTTTGGCTTCGATAATTCTAAAGGAAAGAATGACCCGACCAGAAACTCTGGGACTTACTCTTTCAATCGCCGGCGTCTCTCTTACAACCTCGGGGGCTGAAGGAGCAAGTTCCGAGATGTTTGGGTTAATGATGGTGTTTTTAAGTACGGCGGTTGCGGCACTTTATGTGGTTGTAAATCAAACTCAAAAGGGCTGCTCCTCTCCGCTTCAACGCGCCGCGATGCAGCAGAGTTTTGGGGCGGTGTTTGTAGTCATGATCTGTTTAATTTACGGAGATGTTTCAGGGGGCTTGAGTCCCAAGGTGTTTGTCCCTAGTGATGCGGCGTTAATAATTATCTCTGGAATAGTCCAATATGCTATGGCTTTTTGGTTCTATCTTTCCGCCGTAGAAAAGCTTCCGGTTACTGTGGCTACACTGTTTCTAGCGCTAATACCCGTATTTACACTAATCGGAGGCGGAGTTTTTTTGGGTGAGGGCGTAACCGGGATCCAGGCAGTAGGAGGGGTAGTGGTTTTAGCCGCGTTGCTGATTTCAGGCGGATTGGGGTTTGATCCAACTTCAAAGAGCAATCAGTTATTGTGGGACGGAAATCAATAAGCCCCGAGCATCGCTTCAATCTCTGAGTCTGTTATCAATCTAATTTTTGATTGGGGATAGCGCTGGGCAAAGGCCTTTAGCCCCTTACCATCACGTTCCCGGCCAGACTTTACTTCGTAAGCGGTTATCGCCCCGTCATGCTCATGCACAAAATCAACTTCATGGCGGCCATCAGCCCAGTAATAAAGTTCACCTGGCTCACGAGCGAGGTGGGCCCCAAACGCTGCTTCAACCAGCCTTCCATGCCAAGTTAGATCGGATGAAGGTATAAAAGACGGGGCAAGAGCTGCGACAAGAGCCAGATCCATTGGAAGAATTTTTGGACTAGAGGTTTTAGCGCTCAGAGCTCCCCTTGAAAATTTATGGAGCTGCTTCAGAAGAAAGCCGCCTTCTAGTAAAGTTAGGTAATCTTTGATTGTGTCTGTATTTCCGCGATCCTGAAGTTGCCCTAGCAGCTTATTGTAAGAGATGACTTGAGACGGATAACGCATGGCAAGTTCAAATGTTTGCCGAAATAGCGCTGGCTTGTTAATCCTCTGATGACCTAAGAGATCTCGACCTAATACTGGCTCTATAATTGAATCTCGCACGTAAGTCCGCCAGCGCTCTGGCTCTCCTCGGAGTTCGAGCGCGGCTGGATATCCGCCAAATCTTAAATATTCAGCGAAGGTTAAACCGAAGGCGGTCCGACACTCTGAATATGACCAATGGTTTGCTTTGAGGAGTTCGTAGCGACCGGTCAAACTCTCACCCAACCCACGCTGAATTGTAAGGCTTGCAGACCCAAGGAGCACGACCCGCATTTTTCTGCTGCCTCGAATTTTATCGAAGAGTGATTTAATGACCTCGCTCCAACCTGGGATCTTATGCACCTCATCTATGATAAAGAGAACTTCATCGCCCAACGAAGCTGCATCATTCCAATTCGCCGTAAGCCAGCTATGATCTGGTGGTGCGGGGAGGTCCGCAGAGATCATCTTTTTTGGCCCACTCCACTGATTGAAAATTCTGGTGACGGCCGTGGTTTTCCCAACCTGCCTTGGACCGATGAGAACCTGCATAAAATTGAGTTTTTCTCTCAATCTTTTAGCCAGAACACTCTCGAAAACTCTAACAAGATTAATAGGATATTTAGACATTGTAATAATTATAGCTACACCTAGCAAAAATGCAAGATGTAGCTATAACTATAGGTGGTTGTTAGGCAAATTTAGCTAATTTGGTTGCTGCGAAGATGGCACCAAGAGACCTCGCGCTACGATAACAATTTCTGGGCTGGTTGATGGGGGAAGCACCAGATCGTAGTGAGTTTAGCATGGGCAGTGGCATAGCAGCTTCCAAACAGAATACCTTAGAATCAACACGCCATAGTGCTGGCCATGCCTTTATCTTCGACGTAGATGGGGTGCTAACCGGTCGCGGGAATCAGGTTCCCGCAGAACTTATCAGTTCGGTAGCGGCGCTGATTAAAGAAAACCACCCTGTAGCTTTCAATACCGGCCGGGATATGGCTTGGGTAAGAGAAAAGATCCTTGAGCCATTAAAGCTTGAGCTTGGCGCGATTAGCCCCCTAAATGCGATTTTCGTCGCAGAGAAGGGCGCACATGTGCTGCGAGTAGATGGGGGAAGAGAAGAGGAGAGAATTGATACTTCCCTATTACCACCAAAAGATTTAGTCGAGCGGATCAAAACTTACTTAGTGGAAAAACCCGGAGAATACTTCTTTGATGATCGAAAACTTTGCATGGTGACAATTGAATCCTCACCGTCTCCAGAGTGTCAGGCTAGATTTAAGGACGCCGGAGCGAGGCTAAAGCAGGATATTTCCGCCTTACTAGAGAGGTATTTTTTAGATCAAGGGAGTACTGATGCTTCCAACTGGAGAGTCGATCAGACACAGATTGCCCTAGACCTCGAACACAAAGACCTTGGCAAGGATTTAGGGGCTCGAAAGATCTTACAAATTTGGAAGGAGCTTGGAATAACTGTTGCGGAGACGCATTGCTTCGGGGATAGCGTATCCGATCTAAAGATGGACATGGCGTGCCGGCAGTCTGACCTAGTCGGGCGATCTGTATTTCACTATGTGGGGCCACGAATTTCTGGTTCAAGAGATTTCGTGGCCGAGATACTGCGCGATGAAGGAATAATTGATACCCGCTACGCCAGTAGAGGATCTGACGGGACTTACGCGATCATCGAGGGAATTCGCAGTCAGATAGCTCTCGAGTCAACCGCAGAACTAACCGAGGCAAATTTTACGGTTTCGTATTTAGATTCAAACGGAACCGGCCTTAGGGTTGAGGGTACGCCGAGGAAAAGGGGCAAGCTTGGCGCGTCCCAGGAGTACGTATTGCTAAAGGACGATGAGCGCGCTCGATTTCGAGCGGCATTGAATCGTGAGAAAGTATTTTGTGGAATGGATGACCTTCTTCAAGCTAGGGAGGCCTACCGAGTCAGCAAAGACGGCGGAGATTCTGGTCAGATCGAACAATCGCGTCAAAATTATGAGAAATTGCGGCGAGAATACAGAGAAGCATTGGCTGGAAAAATCGGATTCCGTCACATTTCTATTGATGGAGAGACGATTAAAGCCCAAGCTAGTCTTGTGTTGGTGCCAGCGTACAGGCTCTTTAGCAATTTTGAAGCCCGTCCGGAGCTAATCCAGCTCGGTCGACTATCAGGCACTGCAATGATTTTAAGCACTGCAGACAATAAGATAATTGTACAAACCAGATCGAAAAACAATCGAATGTACGGTGGCGTACCGGGAGCAAGCGTCGCTGGGCTTTTGGATGCCCAGATCACCGAGGAAAGCTTTAAGCAGCAGATGCCAACAGAGATCAACACAGAAACGGTACTTCATAATATATTTAAGGAGGCTTTCGAAGAGATCGGTTTGGATCAGCCCGAATTGCTAGACGTTAAAATCTCAGGGTTTGGAACGGATAAGGTGCAAATTCATGACGAGTTTTTGATCACCAGTAAAACACCATTGACATACGATCAAGTGTGCCAAAAAGCTGATAGAAATAAAAACAAGAGCGAATGGCATTTCAGCGAAAATTTTGTAGGTATCCCGGCGTCTCCCGAGGCGATAAAGACTTTACTATCGGAGGTAAAGTGTCCATTGCCGCCGAGTCACACGGCGGCATTTATCGCCGCTGGGTTTTCAATGATAAGAGAGAGGGAAGGTCTTAGCGCAGCAAAAACTTGGAAAACGGAGCTAGTCGAAGGGATAGCGGAAAATTATAGGGCCATAAATTTACTAGTAGAGAATCACTATCACCAAAATCCGGAGTTACTGTCCAAACCTGCGCCGAACAAGCCCCCACGGAGAGCCAATGGGTATTCAGCCGCATACTTACCTGAAGAGCAGGGACTGCCGGAACTAAGAGCGGAGCTAATCAGAGTCGGGTTGATTAGCGCGCATAAGGCTTAACCCAATCTTTGCCGCATAACCTGGCAAAGGAGCCAGAATTTCAATCTTCTCTTTAGTAAGCGGATGAACCAACTCAACCCTTTCGGCATGAAGAAAAAACTTAGGAGCAGTACTTCCCAAATACTTAGCTAGAGTCATAGTCGATCCGTAAAGCTCATCCCCAACTAGCGGATGCTCAATCCAGGCTGCATGCGCTCGAATCTGATGTCGTTTTCCGCGCTGAATTTTCGCACGAACTAATGTTACACCCCTAGCTTTGTCGTAACTCAGCGGTGAAAAAAGAGTACTCGCGGGCTGCGCTCGTGCTTTTGATGAAGGTTTTTTTATATAAACCCGGATCTTTTTAGCTCCTCTATTCGGGGAACCAAGAAAAGTTTCCACCAAAACCTCCTCTCTCATTTCTCCCTCACATAGAGCAGTATAACTTTTAGTGCAGCCCTCTGCGTTTAGCGCCTCTGAAAATACTACCCAAGCCTCGCGGTTTTTGGCGATCAGCAGTACCCCGCTTGTTTCTCGATCAAGCCGATGCAACAGACCAGCATCTTCAATTTTCTTTGCGGCAAATTTCAGATCAGGATAGGTCTTTAGTAATTCTTCTGCTACTGATGGACCTCCGCCTTTTTGCATTACGCTGTTAATCCCGGCGGGTTTGTTTATTACTAGAAGATCTTGGTCTTCAAATAAGATCTCATACGGTAGCTGGATCATCTTTAGTGGTAGGTAATCTCTTCTTGTGCGTGTAACGACTGAAGAAGCTTAAAGGCCTCTTGAAGTTGTGCCCTTAAAGCCCGCTTATTTGCAAATATATTATCTCTTAATTCCTCACATTTTTCAGTAAACTGCGACTCGCCCCAATTTGGAATCTCCTTCCCTTGCTCTTTTCTCTTTTTGAGCACTGCTCTCTTGGTCTCTAGCACCTCAATATACTGGTCCATCAACTCTCGTCGTGACTGAAACAGGCCCTCGACTAAACCAAGATTTGGAACATGCCCGCCCTTTTTCTCGGCGCAGATAACGATTCGACCGAGCGCAGCGCTATTGTGTCCATGGATATACGCTACAAATTTCTTGTCTAAGCGGACGTGTTCTAAGTAAAAGCTCTCTTTTAAGCAAGAAAGCGCCAGGTCAATGTTTTTCTCTTCGATCGCTTTATCAGCGCGGGCCAGCGCTTTGATTCTGTTTTTAATCTTCCAGCGGGCCAAGAGCCCCCGTACGCT
>CAZJXY010000283.1:0-5348 GCA_964549925.1 uncultured Bdellovibrionales bacterium
GATTTTTCACACTGTGGCTATTAAGATCAGACGGGAGTGCCGAGCGAATATCCGGGAGAACCTTTCTTAAATGATATCCAACCGCACCTGGAGCATACAAACATTTCCATCCTTGCCAATTAGCTCGCCAAGCTAGTTCTGCGTCTTCTCTGTAGGCAAAAAAAGCCTCATCGAAAAGAAGCGCACGCTTCGAAATATCTCCGGGAAGATCTAAAGATACCACCGATAAAAGATCTTCTCTAGCTGTCGGGTGGTACAGCAAATCCTGAGCGCACTCGCGAGACAGAAGCAACGCAGCCCCAGTCCCGCCAAATACGATTTCCTCTTTCTCGTACTGACCGGCATCAAGCTCCTCCGACCCGCGATCGAAATGTCTTAGAGAGTTCGTTATAATCATACCAGATGCATCAATTCTGGCAGGATCAACCGGAGCTAAACTCTCATCGGCACGCAATAACTTAGGGGTTATCATTCCAATGCGTGATTTTAGATCTGTTTTTTCTGCTAGTTTGATCAGCGCACCCTTTGCGAGCACTACATCTGGATTTAGAATGACCAAATGGGTCGATTTTGAGTCGAGAAACCTCTTCACACCTAAGTTGTGTCCGGCTGCAAACCCCAAGTTGCAACCTGCCTCAAGCACCGTGACGCTTTCCTTAAATCGCGAACGGATTAAATTCACACTCTTATCGCTTGAGCCGTTGTCAGTGACGTGAATAAACAAATTCTCGCCAGCTTTTAGCCGATCCTGAGAGAGCAGCGCCTCGATTGAAGAAACAACATGCTTTTCACTATTAAAAGTGACGATATGAACAAATATTGATAGATCGCTCATCTATCCGTTCGAAACTTGTTTCGCCAGGGCAAGTCTGTGCTTTAGGGCATCATGCTCATCCCAAATGGCCCTTGGCACTCTATCCCCATACGAGCGAAGCACCTCTGGCTGCTGCTCAATTTCAACGCACCATTCTGCCGGATCTACTTTGAGCAGCTCTGCAGCAACTTTACCTGGAAGATCCAGTCCTTCTAAATTCAGATCATTGATCTGCGGAACGAAGCCGATCGGTGTTTCAACAGCCTTTGCCGAACCGGTGACCCGACCGAGGATCCACTCCAATACTCGCATATTATCACCGAAACCCGGCCACAGAAATTTACCTTGGTCGTCCTTTCGGAACCAATTTACCCTAAAAATCTTCGGAAGCTTAGCGCCAGGGCGTGTCCCAATATCTAGCCAGTGCTGGAAATAATCTCCCACGTTGTAACCGATGAATGGGCGCATAGCCATCGGATCTCGTCTTAGCTCTCCGATCTTCCCCGCAGCGGCAGCAGTCATTTCGGAAGCCATAGTGACGCCGACGAAAGTTCCATGCTGCCAATTTCTAGATTCGTAAACCAAGGGAGCTACCTTTGCTCTCCTTCCGCCAAAAATAATCGCGGATATCGGCACACCATTTGGAGACTCCCAATCTGGGTCAATTGACGGGCACTGCTTGGCCGGGGTCGTAAAACGTGAATTCGGATGAGCAGCCTTGGTGCCAAGCTCGGGTTCCCAGTCATTTCCCAACCAATCACGAACTCGCTCCGGCGCGGGGCCCATCCCCTCCCACCATGGCACCTTCTGATCTAAATCAAGTGCAGTATTGGTGAATATTGTATGCCCGCGACGAATGGTGGCCATGGCATTTGGATTTGTCTTTTCCGATGTCCCGGGAGCAACTCCGAAAAAGCCATTTTCAGGATTTATTGCATACAGCCGGCCGTCCGGTCCGAAATTAAGCCAAGCAATGTCATCGCCCACTGTTTCGATCTTCCACCCAGATTTGCGATAACTGTCCGGTGGAATCAGCATGGCTAAATTGGTCTTACCGCAAGCCGAAGGAAAGGCTGCACAGATATAATGCTTCTCCCCTTTCGGATCTGTAATTCCAAGAATCAACATGTGTTCTGCAAGCCAACCTTCCTTGCGCGCCAGGGCCGAAGCAATTCTAAGAGCGAAGCATTTCTTCCCTTGAAGCGCATTACCACCGTAGTCAGAGTTAAAGCTAATTATGGTATTATCCTCTGGAAAGTGGCAGACAAACCGATTCTCAGCATCAATTACTCCTTTCGAATGCACGCCTCTAACAAAATCGGTTGAGTGAGCGCCTAGATTTTTTAGAGCAACTTCACCGATTCGCGCCATGATACGCATATTTGCAACGACATACAGTGAATCAGTTAACTCAAATCCCACTTTGGCGTAAGGCGACCCGTCGGGGCCCATTAGGTATGGGACAACATACATGTTGCGCCCACGCATACAGCCAGACATAATTTTATCAAGCTTGGCATACATCTCTTTAGGATCCGACCAATTGTTGGTCGGCCCGGCATCAGCCTTTTCACGTGAACAAATAAATGTACGCTCCTCAACTCGCGCAACATCGCTCGGATGAGAACGCGACCAAAAGCTGTTCGGGAACTCTTTTTGGTTTAACGGCACAAACACGCCCTCACGAACTAGCTCTTCGCAGTTCGCTTGAAACTCTGTTTCGGAACCATTGACCCAGATTATTCTGTCAGGTTTAAGGCGGCTAGCCACCTCATCAACCCACTTCAATACGTGAGTGTTGTTACAAATCGACATAGGTCGGAAGATATATGATCACAGATAAGTATTACAAGAGTGTTATACCGCTAAGCGCCTGAGTAAATCATTGTGAAGACTCAGATTATGCACCCTGATATATAGTGGTCTTGATGAGCTCCACTTAAAGGCGGTTGCAGCCGCTAGAAGCGCAGAAAGCGGGTCTCGATCACTCGGATTGATTTCGCCGTCGCGCTTTAAAAATCCCTTTCTTGAGACTGCAAACATCATCGCATACCCCATATCAGCGAACTCAAAAAATTGCTGCGCCACAGCAAAAGAGATCTCTGAATTTGGGGAGATAAACGCTCCCATTCCAGGATCCAAAATTATCTGATCGTCCCTTACGCCGCAGCTTCTAGCCACTTTTATTCTTGATTTAAAAAACTCTCGGATCTCTCTTTTTAACGATAGTAGATCAAAGCTCGGACGCTTAAGGTGGTCAAACTCATGCGGAGGGGAAATTGAATGCATCAATACCACTTTGACATTCGCTTCGGCTACCGCAGCAAGTAACTCCAATTCCGTACCGCCTGAGACGTCATTAATTAACTTTGCCCCGGCATCAATTGCAGCTCGCGCGGTTACCGCAAAGTGAGTATCAACTGAAGTTGTTGCAAGCTTTGAAATCTCTGGAAGTATTGGAGAAAGTCTCCGCCACTCCTCGGTCGTGCCAACGCACACAGACCCAGGTCGTGTAGAATCCGCACCAAGCTCGACAACCGAAGCTCCTTGGGAGATCAGTAATTTTGCCTGGGCCATCGCTGCTGCCGGCTCCAGAAACTTTCCGCCATCCGAAAAGCTATCAGGGGTAAGATTAAGTACCCCGACTAACTGAATTGTTGCGCCAGATTTTTGCATCTAAGTTAAGACCGCTGTGCTAGTCCGTCCAGAAGTCTTTTAATCTCATCAATTTTAAGATTCGGTAGAAGCTTCCCATTTAACCAAACTGCGGGGGTTCCTTGTATTTCCAGTGAACTACCTAAACTCACATCCGCTTTGATTTTTTCTAGCTGCCTCCCAGACTTTAGACAATCTTCGATGG
Organism: uncultured Bdellovibrionales bacterium; assembly: GCA_964549925.1. GTDB lineage: Bacteria > Bdellovibrionota_C > UBA2361 > UBA2361 > J135 > CAZJXY01. The sequence goes on from CAZJXY010000283.1 coordinate 3,675, forward strand.
CGACGTGATCAAGTGACAACACCACTGTGGCCTGTGATATCTTCTCCCTATATTCCTGTGGCGACAACTCCTCCTCTTGGAGAAAAAATAGATAATCAGCCACCTCCCAGAACTTCCCTTGTTCCCCAGCACAACGTGCGTACTCTGCCGCAAAGCAGGAATTTTCGTGCATCTTACCCTTTATTACGGGGTTACAGGCTTGATCAAGGGGATAGTTCTTAAACACCACTGTAATTTTATCGTTATATTGGTCGATGAGATCGCTCAACATCAGATGAAACTGTCTACAGGCCGGACATTCAAAGTCAGCAAACTCAACGATCTGAAACTTCGAGCCCTTACTCCCCTTCCAATAATCCATCAGAATACCATCATCTAAGTCGAGGGGAATCTTTGCGCTCTCCTTCGCAATTGGGTTTGCAGCTTGATCCTGCGAACTTAACGCTCCACCACCAGCTGAGTTTAAGAGCTTGACGATAATATGATCTTCAAGCAGATAAATTACAGAGATTGAGAGTAGTAACGACACGGCAATAAAGCGAGAAAGCGTAACCGCAGAACTACTCACCCCAGAGATCCGCCCGAGAATCAGATTAGGGAGTTTAAAAATATCCCCTACCGCGTTTCCGATTCTTTCGATTGCGCCGGAAAAGCCACCCCAAAATAGCACCACAAGCAGAGTTACGACATTTACGAGATAGACCCCAAGGCACAGGGGGCAAAGCTTTCCGATTAGCGACTTTGAAATCAAAAATAATCCGACCGAGACAGCACACCCAATGATTGAAAAGAGTAGATACTGGCCGAGTTTTTGATCCTTAGAGAGATACTGCTCCGAGAGTGAAACTAAGGTGAGCAGCGTAAAGCAGATATAAAAGAATAGTCCATAGCTCGCCACCGGTACGCCGAGAAGATGTGAGTAGACACTTGCATTTACAGCATCACAGTTAAAATCCCCACCGATGTTACAAAATGATGGAGCAACCTCTATTCCCAGTTTTTTGGCAACTATCTGCGTTATGTGGTGGTCGAGGGAAAGATAGGATAGCGCGAGACCTGCAAGCGATAAAACCAGGAGGACGTATGTGAGGAGTTTAACTCTCTTGGCCTGAGACATTGATTAACCTTCAATTGATCAAGATTAACAATCTTGCAGAAAATCACTGGGAGGCAAAGGGGCAGGATGGTTATAGTCTCAAGATACTAACTTAATTGGATATTTTTTGTTTGACCGTTAGAGTGACGAGGGATAAATCTATCAGTTCGAATTTTGAAGAGGTCCTGTAAAAATGGAACTGTTAGATCTGCTGAAAGTTGCAATCGAGGAGGCAAAGCTTGGCCTTGCTGAGGGCGGGATCCCGATCGGCGCGGCACTCTTCGATTCGACTGGTAAGCTACTAGGCCGCGGACATAACCGCCGCGTTCAGGAAAACGATCCGTCGGTCCATGGCGAAACTGACGCGTTCCGTAAAGCTGGCCGCCAGAAAAGTTACAAAGATAAGATTATGGTAACGACTCTGGCACCATGTTTTTATTGTAGTGGTTTAGTGCGCCAATTTAATATCGGGAAGGTGATTGTGGGTGAATCGGTCAACTTCCAGGGAGGAGTCGAATGGCTCAGAGAGTCGGGAGTGGAAGTGATCGACTTACACTCAAAAGAATGTGTTGAACTTC
>CAZJXY010000284.1:0-5338 GCA_964549925.1 uncultured Bdellovibrionales bacterium
CGATAATGCTTCTCCTGATCATGAATCAGCTTGCGATGAGATTTTTGGACCGGTGCTTGGATGCACCAAAGCCAAGGATTTTGACCAGGCGCTCGCCCTAGCTAACGATTCAATCTATGCATTAACTGGGGCAGTGTTTAGCCGCAGCCCCAAAAATATAGAGCGCGCACGCAAAGAGTTTCGGGTCGGAAACCTTTACATTAACCGCGGCTCAACCGGTGCCTTGGTTTTCCGTCAAGCGTTCGGTGGATTTAAAATGTCTGGTGTCGGATCAAAAGCCGGCGGACCAGATTATCTGATTCAGTTTATGGAGCCGCGTGTTGTTACTGAAAACACTATGCGCCGAGGGTTTGCACCAGAGGCGCCGAAAGCTTGACAGGTAATCAAATAAGCTCGTTCTTGTGCTTCAATAATTCGTGAGCCATATGCGAACAATTCGCCAAAGCCAACGCCTTAAGATTCCGTTAGATAAAGCTTGGGAGTTTCTCTCTAACCCAAGGAACCTCTCAACTATCACTCCCCCGGAGCTTGGATTTGAGATTACCTCTGAGGTACCGGAGAAGATTTATCCCGGGCTTTTAATTTCGTACAAGGTGCGGCCGCTCTTTGGAGTGCCGATGACATGGGTATCTGAGATTAAGCACATGAAAGAGCCTTACTACTTTGTAGACGAGCAGATTAAAGGTCCGTATAAGTTCTGGCACCACCAACACTGGCTAAAAGAGATCCCAGGCGGGGTCGAGATGAGTGACGAGGTTAATTATATTATGCCGTTCGGTCCGCTCGGAAGTGTGATTCACCCCTTGATTGTAAAAAGTCAGTTGGAGAAGATCTTTGGATACAGACGAGCTGTCTTGGCGCAGAGGTTTGGCGAGATTTAAAATCTTCTGCCTAAATAAGATCGAAGCCGGGCTGCATTCCGAGGTAAAGAGGAGGCAAAAGCCTCCCCGGGAGCTACGAATTTAGATTGAACACTGACCTGACCCATGTTATCTCCTAGGCGCATATGTTTATATCGTGCCGAGAATTTCCAAGAGAGATCGCTGAGGGCGGTGCAATCTGCCATGACAATCTGAGTTCTTACTTAGAAGGAGCGCGGGATACCGAACGCTCTCTAGGCGATAGACTTCAGCTCGTTTTCGCGATCGGATTAGTCGCTCAAGCGCAAGACGACTTCCGTGCGACATCGGCAGGTTTGAGTGGCTTGGATAGCGAGGTGCAAACCTATATCCTGGAGTTAATCAAGGACCCGGTAACCGACCCTGCAATCTGCGAAAGTGCAATTAAGACCGCTCGTCACTGCTCTGCAATAACTGTAGAGTTAAAGCCAATACTATTCCAGTATCTAGCCGATGCGGCGGAAGACGAGAGCGTACGAAACGCAGCGCTTACCACCCTATCGGCCATCTGCCGACCGAAGGGTTCAGCCGAATCTCGTATTTTGGTAGATCTGGTTAAGAAATCATTTATTGATCCTGACACTTCTTTGGCAGCAATTCATCTGGCTGAGACTGCCCTTAATCATTTCTTAGAAGAAGATTGTGTGATGATCCCTCAGGTTTGGAATCAAATCTCAGATAGAAATCTCCGTGGTGAACTTGTGCTTTGTGCTCGTGAGAATATGTGGGGTGATACTCCCAGTCGAGAGATTTTGCGAATGGGATGCAAGGACAAGGACGCAACGGGTTGCTCCATGGCCGATGGGAGTTATGATTTCTCAAGATTGCGCTAGATGCCTCCTTAAATCAGCTCCGTTAGAGAACCAATCCAGGCGCAGATAACCTACTGAATAATGGCACTTTTCTCACCCATCTGAACCTTCCCCAATCCCCCCGGTCATATGCTAAAACAAACTCAACTTTTAAAGGGTTATTTATGCGTTATATCTCACAGTTTGCCTTCGCTTCGATTCTTTTTACAACCATGCTCGCTTCAGCAGATGAGCTGATCGCAAAGAGCGCTGTTAGCTCCGTAACACTATTCTCCGATCGAGCTGAGGTTACACGAACTTCGACTCTTCAACTCCCAAAGGGGAGACATACGGTAGTCTTTGATGGAGTCCCGGCGCAACTTTCCGCCGATTCACTTCGTGCTGCTGGAAAAGGAGCAAAAGGTACAATCATTGAAGGCGTTGAATTTCGTACCCGTTACCGTAAGGAAGACATTTCAAAGCGTGCCGAGGAATTAAATTCAAAGATCGAAAGTATCGAGCGTGAGATTGCTCTCCAAGAAAGCATTAAGCAGCGCGTCGAGCGTCAAAAAAATTTGGTAGTTGATGTGTCCCTAGATCAAAACATCCCTGAATCAGGAGACAAAAATCTAGTCCGTCCGAGAAACTCCTCTGAGATGAGCGATATCCTTCGCTTTATCTCTGATGCAGAAGCTAAACTGGACAATGAAGCTAGAGCTGCAAGCCTAAAATCCTTCGACTTAAATAAGGACCTCTCCGTTTTGAAAAATGAACTTAACGCTCTTCAACCTGCAGGCCGCAATGAATCGGTGGTTGAAGTTGGAATAACTGCCGCTGAAAGCAGCCAACTAAATCTTGATATTACTTATCAAGTCTACGGAGCATCTTGGTCGCCAGCATATAACCTTTTAGTTGATGGTGTGTCTGATTACCAAATTGAAACCTTTGGGGTCATTTCTCAACGAACCGGAGAAGACTGGGAAAACGTCAGCTTAACGCTTTCAACCGCGAGGCCAAATATCGGACTAAATCGACCAAACGCATATGCACATATCTTAGATATTTATCAGCCGATTAGCTTACTGCAAAAAAAGACGATTTCCAGCTCATATGCCTATCGAGCAGATATGCCGGGGATGGAGGACTTAAAAGAAGAGGCGGCGATGGATCCGCTTGCAGGAAAATCCAACGAGATGCCAGCCAGCGCTCCGCAGGAGATTATGCAGCAAAGCGCAGAAATGAGCAGGTACGGGGCGATTTCATTTAAGATCCCAACGAGTGTGTCCTTAAAGAGCGATGGCTCCAGAGAAAAGGTTAAAGTAACTCAAGCTAAGCTTTCAGGTGAAACTATAAATGTTGCGGTCCCGGCCCTGTCTCAAGCCGTATACAAGGAAGCCAGTGTAGAAAACATTTCGGGATCGCCGTTGTTACCTGGACCGGTGAATGTCTTTGATCACGGCAACTTCATCGGGAAACAACAATTAGATTACATCCCAGAAAATAAGCAGATTAAACTTCCCATAGGTGTATCCGATAACGTTGTAGTTACGCGGAAGCTGGTCAAGAAGTTCGAAGACGACCCTGGAATCGTGCGCTCATTCAGAAGAATCACTCAGCAGTGGGAAGTTGAGATGGAAAATCTCTCGGCAGAGTCGCAAAAGGTGATCGTTTTAGATGGACTACCTTTAAGTCAGAATGAAAAGATCAAGGTTAGTATCAATTCTGAGAGTCCGCGTAGACTCCAAGATAACGATCAAAACAGAATCCAGAATGACGCTGGAGTTGGGGAATGGCATGTAACCCTTAAGGGTAAAGAGAAATCTAAGATAACATTCGAGACCAGCGTCGAATTTCCAAGTGATATAACCGTTAGCGGCCTTGAATAGAGCGTCAAAGATGCGAGTTGCCGTAATCGATTTGGGCAGTAATTCAATTCGATTGGAAATCACAGAAATCGGAGATAACCGCGCGCTTTCCTTAGTTCATAAGGAAAAGCGCGTGGTAAAACTTGGCCAAGATGTTTTTAAATCCGGTGTTTTGCACCCGGACGCAAAAGCAAGAACGCTTCAAGCTTTTGTCGATTTTAAGGCCAAGGCCGATGAACTTTGCACTTCCAAAATTCTAGCGATTGGAACGAGCGCGCTGAGAGACGCAAAAGACGGTGATGATTTTATTGAGGAAGTAAGGAAGAAAACTGGGATTACTATTACTAAAATTTCCGGGGACGAAGAAGCCAGGTTAGTCTACGTAGCGGCACTGAGCGATCCGAAGATTACAGAAAAAGATTTTACGTTGATCGATATCGGAGGAGGAAGTACCGAGTTAATTTTTTGTAAAAATAGAAACATTTCTTCCAGAATCAGTCTCAAAATTGGAACGGTGCGAGCCTTTGACTTATATCTCAAAGGGAATCCACCAGTGCCGAGTGAAGGGATTAAAGATCCGGTCGCTGCTCTGCGAGTCGCAATTCAATCTGAGCTTAGATCTCTGAGCTACGAGTATCACCCTCCCCTACTTTTGGGCACGAGTGGAACATCGCGGATTATCTCCAACATCGTTAAGGCCGGGGGCTTAGGATCGACTATCTCGATTGAGGTCGTCGCTAAGGTGGTCTCACTGCTCTCCCCGCTTAGACTTGAGGAACTACGAGAAATACCTGGGATGGATAAAGAGCGCGCGGATGTAATCTTCGGCGGCGCCGTGATCTTAGAAGAGTTAATGCGCGCGCTAAATGTGGCCCAACTTGTGCCGATTGAGCGATCTCTTCGGGACGGAGTGCTGCTCGACTGGATTTCACACTAACTATATGAATTTTCTAGCGTTTCTTCCCCTATAAGACTAAAGAAACTCTACCAAACTGCCGATCTTACTCTCAAGGGTTTGAGGCGTTTGCGGAACGCTCGGTATTTCTATGGGCAATAAAACAGGTGGTCGTGTAACTCAGATCATGAGCCGAGATGATGTTTCGGGTCGTGGTGCTGGGGATAGTCACGCTTCAATCGTAAAGATGATCGATGGCGGGGAGGAACCCCGACGGGTTTTTGCAGCCATTGTCGAGTGCGCTGCAAATACACCCGGAGTGGAGAGTAGTGCTATTTTCTTGCCATCAGAGAAGTTAAACAACGCTCAGGAGATTGTGGCCTCGTTTGGGAATGCCGAAATCGCTCCGCCTAACGATGGGACATCCTCTCCCTCGCTCGGACGACTAGCACTTCAAGTCACCGGCACAAATCGCTCTGTCACCGGACAGGTAATATATTTTGACGTGGTATGCCTTGGAGCGCCGATCGGAGCACTAGCCGTGTATGCCCCAGAGGGGATAAGCCACGAAGCTTCTGGAAAACTTTCGGTCTTAGCTCATCACTGTGGTGTGGTTTTTGAAAGACAGCGACTTTCCAGTCGACTACAACACTTTGTAGATCGACTTGAAGTTCTAAACGAACTCAATCAATTAATCGCCAGTAACGTTGGAATGCAGCGCATTCTAAAAAGCTTGGCGCGTGAAAGCGCATTCCGTTTTGCAGCCGACTTGGCTTTGACTTTCCTTCTGGATGAGGAGAAAACCGCACTGCAAGTTAAGGGTGGCTATGGCTGCACTCCAAACCTTTTGCCGGAAAAATTCGATACCAATTCCGGGATACTAGGCCA
>CAZJXY010000285.1:0-5336 GCA_964549925.1 uncultured Bdellovibrionales bacterium
GTTGGAAATACCGGGACTAAAGTCCAGGATTTTGTGGATGTGGCATTTCGAACCAAGGATTTGGAAGACGCCATGATTCCGCTGAGAGTTCTGAGCAGCGGGGGAGCTAGGCGTGATGCCGTGGTTGAAACAGACGGTGATCTCACTAGGTATAAGGTCAAAAACCTGATAGCCGGAAGGTGGGTAAATCTGCGATTTGCAACCGCTAGCTCATGTGCCAATGTAACTGATCCCGATCAGATTACGGTAAAAGTTGATTCAGCCACAGGAGATGTCCTAAAGGGAGATTCTCAAGTAACCCGTTTTGGACGAATCCTATTTTTGCTAATGGGATTGCTCTGGTAGACATAAGGGTTGATTTTCTAGATTCGAATAGGGTACCTTTCCCCCCGGACAATTAAGCAGCACATAATTCTGGGAGGAAATAATGAGATATTCGACGAATAGATCCATTCGCGCTCGCGAGCAGTCCGGGTTTACTTTAATCGAGCTTTTGGTCGTGATCGCGATCATCGCGATATTAATTGGCCTGCTTCTCCCAGCGGTGCAAAAAGTCCGTGAAGCAGCAGCGCGTTCACAATGTCAGAACAATCTAAGGCAGATTGGGCTGGCCATGCACAATTTTAATAACGCTAATGGATTCTTCGCTCCTTCACTGGAGAGACTTGGATTAGGAAACTCCTTTCCTAACGGGGTAAATGGAGGATATCTCTATGATGTAAATTTACCTTCTCCAAGTTCCTTCATCATAAAAGGAATCCCAGCGTTTCCGGGTAAATCTGGGGCTGATGACTGTTCGATTGATCAATTAGATCGATTGGTCTGTGTGCCCAATCCGAATGCTGATGCTCTCCGTTCGCAGATGTTTGCAAATATCCATCAACGCACTGCTCAGGTTATCGGAGGTCTGCTTCTTCAGATGCCGGAAGCCCTAGATGATGTTGTAAGGAAATTGCAGTCGAGCGGGACGCCCTCTGATATATTTAAACAGATGGATTTAGATGGCGACGGTTCTGTTACCCCTAGTGAAATCTTTACCCCACGATCGGAGAATACTGGTGGGCTAGGATTGCTCCTTCCATTTATTGAACAAGAGATGGCCTTTGATCAGGCAGGCGGTAATATCGGATCAATCCCGGGGGTGAAGTTTAGCTCCTTATTTTCTAAATCCGATTTTAAGCCTCGGGTAGTGGTGCGTTCAAGCATAACCGATGGAACCTCTAACACCATAAACTTTGGCAATGCTCAGGTGCTTCGGATGTTAGCCTTCGGAGATGGAAGTGTAAGAAGCATCCTGCCACAGAAGGGTGTTGAGCCTGAATTTAAGGCAAATTTTAAGGAGGGTAAGTTTTTTGCAAATGCCGTTGCTATTGACCCGTCAGATCCGAGCGGAAATACCGTATATGCTGGTAACTTTTCTCTATATGAACAGATCGGTGGAAGTAGCGTTAACGGGATTTTGATTGGGCTGCTCCTTCCGGCTGTCCAAGGTCAGCCAACTATTGTTCAAAGCCTAATGATCGTGGGTGAAGGCAGCGGACAGATGGCTGGAGCCGCAGGCGCGGGAAGGGGAGTATTTACCTTTGCTGATTCTGTGGGAAGCGGCCCGTTTAGTGGGACTTTCACGGTTCAACCGTTCATTCGCGGGAAGGAAGTGGCTTCGTCTCGGAAGAAAGGGAAATAGATTCTGGGGGAAAATAGAAGGGATGAGGAGTTATCCTCATCCCAAACCTGTTTAATTAAAATCTATCAAGACCTTCTTCTGTTCAATTGAAGTTTGATGATCCTTTTGAGTTCCTTCGATTGACGAGGGGTGAGCGCTACTTTGGCCAGTTTTGCTTTGATCACTTCAAAACTGATTTCTGGATCGGTGCTTCCGGTGTCAGTCCCGCTATCACAAGAATCCTCAAGATTCACGATCACTTCTTCAAGTCCCTGAATCTCATCCGCGTATTGCTTGGTTAAGTTCTTTAAGTCAACATTCTCCTGATAGAGTACATCGTTGGCTTGTTTAATTTCGCCAGAATACTGAGCTGCAAATCCAGCCACCTCATCCGCACACATATTAACTACGTCCGCACAGGGATCACTTCCGCCGCTACCACCGCTGCTTGGTGCCGGTGACGCTTTTGCTATCGCATACGCGCTAGAATTAGAAATCATTACTGAAGATATTAGGGCAAGAAGTGAAAGGCTAAGGGACTTATTCATTTTGTCGACTCCGCATTTAAGGTTTGCATTTTGGGCCGACACCATCTGAATTTATAGATATGCAAATTAGATGCCCACGCGTTAATGACTCCGTACCCTATCGGGAACTGCTTCAGATAATCTCAGTATATTTTCTACGAAGGATTCTTAGAGAGTTTTACCTACGAGCTTTTAAGCTTCGACTGCTTATTTATCCACGAATCTAGTGCTCGGAGCCTGATCAAATAAACTCCCAACACAGAGAGCACAATTCCAATCCAAGAAGATGGTGCGTAATATCTACTGAAACTAAGAGTCATCTCCGATGAGTTTGGTTTAATAAAAATTCTCTCTTTAGATCCTCTAAAAATCTGACCGCTATCAGCACTCCAATACGGGAAATAGCTGTAATTTACTCGATAAAGCTTTCCAGGCGTAAGCCCGGTAAGTTTCATACTCTGTGCGTCCGCACCCCAATCTAATTTAGTCTTTCCCAAATCTGGAAGCGAAGTGGGTAAAGGGTTAATTTTTGTAAGTGCCGCGGGGATTTTTTGAGAATCAAGATACTTCTCTGCTCCGTTATAAAGGTCTAACTCCATGTTATGTTGATAGCGCACATGGTAATGATCGAATGAAAAGACTTGGGTTAGGTTTAGTTCAATAAGAGGAAGAATGCTTTTTAGCCTTTTTATCGTTTCCGTTTGCCCGGAACTCTCCGGATTAAAATTCACTATCAACCCATCAATAAATTTAGTCTCAGAATTAAGGCTTGATAAATCCGAGCGAGTCAGCGCTAAAAGCTCATAAGCCGCAAGCTCCTTTCGCGAATAAAAATAGTATTGCATAAATTTGAATGGAAGCTCGGAGGAGAGATCGACGTATCCTAAAACCTTCTTAGTGACCGCTGAGAATTGATTGGGTTCCGCAATCTTAAAAATCTTGTATTTACCAATCTGCACCTCAGGTTCGATTGTGAATTGTTTCACCGAATTCGCGAATGTGTCGCGTCCGGCGATGATATGAGTTACTCCGAAGCTCTTTAGGTGTTCGATATTGGTCGCGTCATCTAGCTTAGCTCGGTCGGTAAATAGAAGCGGAGTGTTGTAAGTCTTTGCGCCGAGCAGATTAGCGCTTACAACTAACATACGGTAGGCCACGGACTCTTGCACGTGGGAGTTTGTCACTACCTCAAAGCCACTCCGCTTCGTTAGCATCTGCGATAAGATATGCGCGGATAAAGGAGCAAACTTTTTATAGTCAGTAAGGTATTCGTTAAATATTCGCCCCTTCGTTGGCAACGCGCTAAAATATTGAACAACTCGTTCTTCGTTCTCTAGATAACTTGGACTGTTATTACTTCGAATCATCTCTCTCTCATAATGAGGAAGCATGATCGTGGCGATAAGAGAGAGTGGAAGTATTAAGCCAATAAATATCCCGCGCGAAGATCGGGAACGTTTAGTGATTAACGTAGGAATCGGTACGAGGATTACGCTAAGTAAAAGGAAGAGGTAAGCGTTGAAACGATAGTAGTGTAGGCCAAGCGCAAAGCTTGAAGCCACAAAACCACTATTAAAAACGACCACACCGATTATAGTGGTAAGAAACAGAAGAAAGATTAGGGAATCTTTCCGTACTTTTGATGAGCCAAGCAGGTATAAGATTAAAAACGGGGTGAATAGATAGAGCGGATTTAAGCTGGTAAATCCACTTCCCGTGAAAAATGTCTTTAATAGCGTATATAGGGGATAACGAAAAAAGAGCTCCAAGAAATCTCCCTTCGGCCTATAGATGTCAAAGGCCGTGTACTCACCCATATACAGCACCATAGGAAGTAGCCAAAAACTAGAAAGCAATATCGCCAGTGAAAGGCTCAAGAATATAAACCGCCTGGTGCGCGGCACTAAAAGAAAAATCAAAGCTGAGACATATACCGCAAAAAGAAAGGTGAATAGATGGGAGAGAATTAGACCCAATCCAAATAACACGGTCAGCTTAAATTGCCGCGGATTAGGATGTTGTATCGCACTTAGCAAGGTCCCAAGGAAGAGTAAGAGGAAGATCCACCCAAAAAGCTGCGAGAAGAGGCCGATATGCATCACTGCGGCTGAACCAATTCCGTACCACTGCTGATCGTGGTTAATAAACCAAAAGGCAAAGACTAAAGCTGTAACTGCCAGAAAACTTTTTTCCTTATCGGTTGGCTCAATTCCACTTGCTTCTCTTAATAAGGGAAGCGCAACATAATAAAATAGCGCAGGTAATGCGGCGCTGCCTAAGACTAATAAAATGTGGGCGCTAAGCACTACGGACTCGTCGGTAAAGAGAGAGAAAGGGTAAGAAAGGAGAGCTGTAACTATTCCCGGGAGGAACGGATAAAACTGAAACGGCACCCATCCGGTAAAGTTGGATCGATCGTAAAAGGAGATGGCGCCTTTCCACCAAACCTCTTTTAGTGATTCAACGCTATGGATAAATGTCGGCAGATCAACAGAAGGGAGTGGCGCGGTTGTAAAATAGAAGTAGAACCAAGAGATTACAAAAACTGTGCCGGCTGAGAGGATAAGAAAAGGTGCAGATCTTAAATTCATGCTACCTCTGTATACCTCCGGTCGGGGTCAAATGACAGCCGGGTTCTTGAGTTGGAGTTTCTTTAAAAGGGATGATAAGTTTGGCCTGTGAAAGTAGAGCATCTCCTCGTAGTTTTTGGCGTAGTTGTCGGCGGTATATCAGCGGCGGTCGCATTTTATATCCTATCTGCGAGCGGAGTAATTTCAGGGGAGCTACCGGAAGGTGCTCAATTTGAAAATCTGGCCGAACTGAGGGAATCGCTCCTATCTCGTGACGAAAGAGATCAGAAAGTGCAGGGCGGAGCAAGTCTACGGTCAATTTTAAGACCGCACCCTTCCGACCTAATCATATTTGAGCTATCGCCAAATTTAAATCTCACCTTCCAGCATGTTCCCGTGCGAACTAACTCATTTGGAATGCGAGGCCCTGAAACGACGCTCGAAAAGCCATCCGGAACTTATCGGATTGCGTTGCTGGGGGATTCATTCGCATTCGGGTGGGGGGTAGAAGAAGAAAAAACCTTTGCCCGGGTAATGGAGCAGGAACTAAATTCCAAGACGAAGGGTCATCCTAAA
>CAZJXY010000286.1:0-5325 GCA_964549925.1 uncultured Bdellovibrionales bacterium
TACTTCATGCACAATGCCGAGAAGTTTTCCAGCGCTGCTTAACATCGGTAATTGAGAAACCTGCTCCTTTTTCATTCTTTCAACGAGAGTCGCCACGGATTCATTTTCAAGGCAAGTTATCGGATGGTGGCGTCCCTGAAGCATCTCGTTAATTGATCCAAGACCATTATTAGTGCGCTCCAAAAAGCCGTTATCAACCATCCAGGAATCAGAAAGATACTTTGAGATGTAGCGTGTTCCCGAATCGGTTAAGACCGTTATGACAGTCTTGCCAGGGCCTATTTCCTTGGCAATTTCTATTGCTACATGCACGTTACCTCCCGATGACCCTCCGCAGAAGATCCCTTCTTCGCGCACCAACCTTCTAGCGATAGTAAAGCACTGCTTGTCATCAACCTGTCTGAATTCATCGATCGGTTTAAAGTCAAGGGCCTCACACTTTATGTCTTCCCCCATACCCTCAACTTTATAAACGAATGGCGGAGTTTCAATCTTTCCCTTGTAGAAAAGTTCGTAATGAACGCTGCCGTAAGGATCGACTCCAACAGTTCGAATGGAGGGCTTCTTTTCTTTTAAGTATCGTGCCACGCCGGATATCGTGCCACCGGTCCCTGCCGCGGCGACGAACACGTCGAACTCGCCCTTGGTCTCTTCGTAAATCTCTTTGCCAGTATACAAGTAATGAGCGTCCGTATTCAGTTTATTATGGTACTGGTCAACGTAAAAAGCACCGGGTGTTTCTTGGGCGATTCGCTTGGCAACATTGACGTAATGCTTAGGCGAATCTCCCGGTACATCAGTTGGTGTGATTACAACTTCGGCACCAAAAGACTTAAGCATGTTGATCTTTTCAACACTCATTTTGTCAGGCATGGTAAACACACAACGGTAACCTTTTACCGCTGCAACCATCGCTACCGCGAGACCGGTGTTCCCGGAGGTGTTTTCAACGATTGTTCCTCCAGGTTTGAGAATTCCATTTTTCTCGGCTTGGTCAATGATGTGAAATGCCATGCGGTCTTTGATTGAACCGGTGGGATTCATGTGTTCACACTTAACCAGAACGGTAGCGGAGTTCGGCGGAACGATCTTATTTAACTTAACAAGCGGGGTGTTCCCGATAGCTTCCAGAATGTCTTTTTTGTAAGGAATCATAACCTCTTATCTTATCCAAAAATTACGCTGTGCTTACCCCGGGAGTAGACTATATTCTGCGATAGTTTTCAATTTTCTAGATCTGGCCGAACTGACAAAATAATGATGTGATATCAATAATTTGCTAGAATTAAATAGTCGCCAAAAATGAAGCTAAGGACACACCTTACCGCGCTCCCAATTTTTCTTTTCTTCTGGGGTTTCGCTGTCACTCTTCTAGCCGAACCGTCTGGGCCTAAGCAGGTATATCACGAGGATCCAGATTCAGAGTCGGAGGCACAGCACTCAAAACTTGTAAGGCTCACCGGAATCGACTTTAAGACTTTTACCCTCCTGTGCAGCGCCATACGTGAGGACGGCAGATTACCTCTGCTACAAATTATTTTAGACTCTCAGATTGATGTAGAGCCAGCGGATTGTAACGTGTGTAAACCGTTATTTAGGCGGTTGGCTTCACTCTGTAAGAGTATCTCTGAGCCCAAAGTTCCAGGAAAATCCGGAAAAGGGAAGACCAAGAAGTCTAAGAGCAAGAACCAAACCGAACTCAATGCCGAAAACGCAGGCGAGGAGGCGAATACGCCTTCGCCTTCGCCATCTCCGATTGTGAAGCAAGGGGAGCCTCACACTAAAGTCATTCAGTTGACTAGCTCTTTTTTTACGGGTCTATCCGGACTAAAAAACGCAGATACGTTCTTACCCTTTGCGCAACGCTTCGTAAGGCTGCTGCGATCCGACTATTCGCGCACACCAGGGGAGCAACGCTACTTCGGAATGGTTGCTGAGTATGCAATTGCCCCATTCAAAGGAATTGCTCAAAGCGTGGAGAGACAGCGGGCTGAAGAGGGTGAGGAAGAGTAGCCGTAAAGCTAAGTGTCTGGAATTACAGACTAAAGCTTAGGCGCTTAAGCTAAAGAATCTAGGAAAACTTCCGATCTTAACTAGTGGTTATTCTTATCTAAGAGCGGAAGATAAAATGGGGGATAGAAATTGTTTCATAAGCAGTATGGTTATGCCCGCTCGCAGCTTGCGCTCGGGACTGACGCTGCTTTCTCGAATTTTTTTCCTCCTCTCGGCAACTCTTCTAATCGCTCTTTCCGCCTCGCCGCATAATTGCTTCGCTGACGAGCCTCAAGTCTCAGCAAGCCAGGACAATTCAGAGAGAATTGAAGTTACACCTCCTGTAGTTGAAAAACCGAATGCTCGTCAACCGTCATTCCCGGCACTATTTGGAGAACAGTGGCAGGTCGCTTTAGGGCATATCGAAGCTGGATCGATTCGTTTAGCTCACGATGATTTAATGGAGTTAAACCGCATGAGGGTTACTCATGGGTTTGAAGCCCTCGAAGCATATTCAGTGCAATTACTGCAGATTGCCGAGAGTAGGCTAGCTTCGGGAGATTCTGAAACAGCGGGTTTCTTAGTAAGAAAATCACTTCTACTCTCTCCCTCTTCACCGAGGGTTCTATTCGAATCCGCCGGAATGATTAAAATTACAGGAGATGGGACCTTCTGGGGGAACATTTTTGAGGCCTTGAAAAATTCGCTGAATCATCCCGCGATCTTACTCGAGTTTTTGGGCGGTATAGTCTATCCGATGCTTTGGTCACTAACGATTGCATTCTATCTGACATTATTGCTCTATTTAATCTTCTCTGTGCGCTTAACCGTACGTGTACTCTCTTCTTATTTTCCGATGTACCTTCGCGGTATTCTTGCTCCACTTTTCATGGCAACGGCAGTAATTCTTCCATGCTTCGCTGGACCGCTTTGGGCAATTGCGGTCTGGACGGGTTTGCTCCTACTAACTCATGGGGAGAAGCGTTGGATCTGTTTTGGATCAGGGGTGCTTTTTGTGCTTTGGGGCGCGTTAATCCCTATCCGTGAGAACTTGGTCACCTGGATAGAAGATCCTGGTGTACAGACCATGCTAAATGTTGCGGCTGGATACTACAGTCCGGGAGATAAGCAGGAGATAGAGCGCTTCTTGAAGCGACGTTCAGAGGACGGAGTAGCTCAATACTTATATGGCCAACTCTTAATTCAACTAGGTGAGTTGGAGGGGGCGAACGAGGCGATTTTACGCTCTGAATTACTCCTTGGAGATCAACCTTGGACCAAGGCAGCTAGGGCATCGATTCAGCATCTACTTGGGAACGGTCTGCATGCTTTAAAGCTTCTTGCTGAGGCGGAGGAACGCGGGATGAGATCTGCTGCATTTTTCTTTAACCGCTCAAAAGTTGAGTTTGAGATGATGGACACCGAGGCCAGCAAAAATGATTACCGCATGGCCACCAAACAGGATTCCGATCTTACTCAACGGCTCTCGGAAAGGGAAGGGCTGATGGGCGATGACGGTAATAAAGTCCTTGCCAGGATATCTCTGCCAATCTCAAGACTTTTGAGTTCTGCATTATTTCCGGTTGGTAGCGGCGGGCAAAATTATGATTTGCTTATGGGAAAAGTTATGGCCCGCATGTCCCCGCTTACGGTGATGATGCTCGGCTCGATAATAATAATTTGGGCATTGAGCGTGAAGAAATTCGTATCTAGAACCCGTTTCATCTCCTGTTACGAGGGCTTTAAGCACTCCAGTTTAGTACTTTGTTTCTTTCGCATGGTTCCAGGAGGCAGCTGGATCCTATCAGGGCAGATGTTTGGAGCTCTTGGGATACTCGCGACAGTTGTACTGTTTAGTATGCCAATCTTGTTTTGGCCAAAACAGGGAGCTTTTCTGCTCGAATTATCCAATTCGTATTATCAGCCATATCTGCTGGCCATGGCTGCCTTCACGCTTTTGATATTGCTGGTCGGATGGGGCAAGGAGGTTAAAGAATAGATGCAAACCGGAGTGATCTCACAAGAAAACTTTTCTCAGGTGTTACGATCGCTTTCTCAGAAGCGTAAGCACGGTGTCCTAGAGATTCAATATGCCGAGAAGCGGGTTGATGTTTCGTTCGTTCAAGGTCGGATTGTTGAGGCTACCCTATTCGATGTAAATCCGGTTGAGGAGGTAGTTGGCATTTTGCGCTCAGCCGGGATGATCAAAGGAGAACTTGAGAGCGGTTGGGAGGTGTCTTATGACGCCCTGTTTCAAGCTTTTGCCTCCAGGGATCCTGGGTTAGGTGTAGTCGAAGAGAAAGTCTTTGCTCGAGCAGTAAAGCATCGAGTGCTTGATCTGCTATACGGCGTGGTAGCCAAGGAGGGGGGCTATTATAATTTCAAAACGATGATGGTTGAGTGTTCCAAACACTTTGCACCGTCAATCTCTGTTGGGCAGCTACTCTTAGATGTCGTAGCTTTACAGAGCGAGGGGCATAAATTCAGCGAAACTTTTAAAGAAGGGGTAATTCTCAAGCGTGACGTAGCAAGGGCCGCCCAAATGGAAGGAAGTTCGCTTCCGGAGGAGGAGCTGGCAATTTTTGAGGCGCTGTCAGAAGATCTCTCCTTAGAGGAGTTAAGGTTGAAATCACTTTTAAGCATATACCATTTTCAAGAATCTCTACGTTCGCTCCATACCAGAGGATTAATCGCAGTTTCTGAAGTCGGTGTTACATCGGAAAAGCTACTGGGAACGAATTTCTTAGAGTCATTAGATTCTTCAATTGATAGTGTCTTTGCCTCGGTTGATGAAGCTACAGATCAATTGGAGACTTTAGGAGAAGATGAGTTAGAAGAAGAGGAAAGTGTAACTGCCAGAGCGAGAAGTGAGCAGGCAGAAGGAGAGGAGCTAGAAGAGGGCGATGAAGAGTTCGGGGAAGAGGATGAGGACGGCGAATATGAGGAAGTTAAGCCGAATCTTAAAGTGCGTCTTGGATTAATTAGCTATCGTCTGCTCAATAAATCATGGGTACCGCATACTCTAGCGGTAATTGGACTTTTGGTTGGGGTTGTCGTTCCGTTTCTATTCTGGGGGCCGATCTTTAAGCCGTTTGGGTACTAATCCTTCCGTCACGGCGGCGAGCATTGAATTTGGCCGTAGCCTTTTATTAGCCATTACACATAGTTATCCTTATTTGCTGGGTTTAATTCCCATTTAAGATGCAGCGGAATTGCGGCAGCCAATAACATTTAGGTCTCAATATTCAGACACGTCGGTCTTGACTGCAGAGGAGAGTGAGCATGGGACAGCTACAGAAAAATACAGGGAGAAGTAGTGCAGATTCGGATTCG
>CAZJXY010000287.1:0-5311 GCA_964549925.1 uncultured Bdellovibrionales bacterium
ATTCTAGAAGGCGGAAACGTCGCTACCGCCACTTTACGAAGCGAAAGAATTGGTGTCGAGGCAGCGAACACCCTTCTTGGTAAAAGCTATTAGTGAACTCAAAATGGGCTATCCTCGCCCAACGTAGGTACCTTCTTGTGTATTAACTTCAATCTTATCTCCGATCTTGATGAAGGGAGGCACACTTAGTTGAAGCCCGGTGTTAGTCTTTGCCGGTTTTGGGGAGTTACTTGCCGTCGCTCCTCTTAGTTCTGGCTCTGTCTCTATTACCTCCAAGACGACAGTGGATGGCAGCTCAATACCGATCGGTTCCTCCCCAAAAATCGTAAGCTGGACCTCCATATTGTCCTGGATGTAGTACCTTGCATCGCCCAGGGTCTCATATGTAAGGGCAACCTGGTCATAAGTTTGAGAATTCATGAAGTGGAAACCAGAATCGTCACTATATAGATAGGTCGCCGGTACGGTTCGAACGTCAGCCTCTTCGATATCCTCAGTAGTGCTAAACCGAGTTTCGGTCTGGTTGCCGGTAATCAAATTCCTTAGCTTTAGCTGGACCATTGCCCTTAAATTCCCCGGCGTGTGTAGTCTGAACTCCATTACGCGGTGTGGGGCCTTATTATACATCAGAACGGTGCCTTTCCTAATTGTCGAAGCCTTCATTTGTAATATTTCCAGCGGGTTACAAAAATTAAGGCTCAATGGTGGCTAAAATAGCGCGGTTAGTCAAATTCTTGGGGGATATTGGAAGATTCTAAGCGGCGGGAGTTCTAATTGACGAGGTAACAGAGACGAGAACGTTTGAACCACAAAAAGCATCCTCTACCCTTTTCAAAGAAAAGGGTAGAGGCACAAAGACAAAACCACTACAGCGGCTCTTAAATAGGATCTTAGAGTCTCGCTGTAGAAGCTAGTCAGCGTAAACTATTTCTTACGCTTTGTAGCTTTCTTGGTTGATTTCTTTGCAGCTTTCTTTTTCTTAGCAGCCATTATGTTTCTCCATTTAAGTATGACTTTTACAGCTCCGAATGAGCGCAAAAGTCTAAAAATTTTTCAACAGCTGAACGTCGAAGTGTATTTATAAAAGCTTTAACGCGAAGATTCTGAAATTATATTTCGTCACCTCAAGTCAAAAGCTTGATCACTTACGACATAATAATCAAGTTGCCATCGTTTTTTATTTTTTGCAATAGATGATTTTTGCAGAGAGTTGAATACGGATCGATCTTTGGATCGATCATCGATACCGAAGTGATCAGTGAAGAACGAAGAGCGCTCTCAAATTGCTTCGATCAGGCGAATTTTCTGATCAGTCATTGCCGGATAAGTGTAGAAATATTGGTAAGTTAGCGGAAGATGAAAGCTTAGATGCTGTTTTTTAACTTTGTGAACTTTTCTAGCTGCTCAGTCACAAAGTTCTTCAACTCTGACCGAGGAAGTGATTGGAGTAGCTCCGTTTCAAGTGCGATTCCCTCATCAATCTTTCCTTGACGTACCCGTAAGGTTGCTAATGTATCCACGTACTCAGGCTTAAACTCAATCTGAAGCGCACGATTAATAGCTACATCAGCTAAGCGCATTTCATCAAGAGAGACTTTTTGTGCAGTGGCTATCCCCCAGGCTACCTGATTTAAGCGCTCGGGGTCGCTTTCCACCTCAATCATACCCTGCAACGTCGAGATATAGATAGTTTCTCGGGATTCAGGAGTAACGACGAGCATCCCGCCCCAAAGTAGGGAGAAGATTGCCGTTAAGCCAAGAACTAAAGAGAGCGAGTGTAACTTTTTGGATGATTCAATCCGAACGTTTTGAATTGAGAGTGACTTAGTTACAAGCAAACTTACCATAAAACCGGCAATAAAGCCGCCTAAATGAGCAAACTTATCAATAGCTGGAGAGAGCAGAGCCAGTAGAGTGTTAGCAACTAGGATAAAGATCCACCACCTTCTGGAAAGTTTTACCCCAACCGGAAGATCACCTTTAAAGCGAATATGCAGGGCAGCCAGAGCCCCGAGCAAGCCGAAGATGGCAGCAGAAGCGCCGACAGAGATAGAGCTTCCTTGCATAGCGGATAGAACGGATCCGGACAAAAGCGAGAGCAGATATATTCCAATCAACGCTCTCCATCCCATTAGGGCTTCAATTAAAAACCCTAAAGAGATCAACGCTAAGGTATTCAATCCGAAGTGGAGAAATCCCAAATGTAAGAATCCGGAGGTAAAGAGTCTATAGTATTCACCCTGAAGAATCCTAGCACCGCTATTACCTAAAACGAGAAAGGCTTCTTCCGGCCGATTCCAGATGGCGGGAGCCTCCAATGCAAAGAAAATGGAGAGAATGATTGTCAATATGGTCGTTGCCTTCGGTCGATTTCCAAGTATCGAGCGGGCTATGAGCCCGCGCTTAACCAGTTTAGCTAACTGCTTTCCCCCGTCCGGAGTCTCGGAGATGCGAGTAATTGTCTCTTGAACAAAGATGTTCCACTCAATCC
Organism: uncultured Bdellovibrionales bacterium; assembly: GCA_964549925.1. Classification (GTDB taxonomy): domain Bacteria; phylum Bdellovibrionota_C; class UBA2361; order UBA2361; family J135; genus CAZJXY01. The sequence continues at coordinate 2,492 of CAZJXY010000287.1, forward strand.
CAGAGGGGAAACATTGCCGTTCAAAATTATAAGTCTCCCCACCAACCTGCATAGTGACGAATTGAAATTTCCTACTGCCCCTGACCTCAAACGCCTCAATTTCCGAGTAACGAGCTTTAATGTAGTGCTTAGCACCGAGAGGATACGGAAACTCGATGCGGTTAAATAAGAGCCGTATCGGGGGAAAGTCCCGTCGTGTATTAAAAATGGCTCTAAGTTCCTTGGAGAGGAGAAAGAGGGAGAATATTATTAGTGGTACGGCAAAGGTGAAATCGGCACTAAAAAAAAGCAAGATTACAAAGCCGAACAATGAAACCGAACGCAGATACCGTTTAGGGGGAACCACTTGGATCGAGAGATCCTTTTTCTCTGAGAGCGGTTCAACTATGGAGAGCGCGGCGGTGTTCATATAGATTGTTATTACCGCCTAATCTATGGTTGTTACAGGGGAAATCGGGAAAATAAGTCGATATTTAACCTAGAGCTGGGTAAGAGATTCCTTGATGATTCGGACTATGTCTTCGGCCCCAAAAGGTTTTTGCAACAGTTTAAGCGCACCTAATCCCTCGATTTGACGGCTCAACTCATCAGAACAGTCTCCGCTCATGGCCAAGACCTTGCAGCTTGGAAACTTGGAGCGCAGGTGTGTAATCATAAAAATACCGCCTTCCATCTTTAAATCTGATCGATCCTTGGGCATCTGAATATCGCAAAGAGCGAGATCAAAGCTGTTAGATCCTAGTACTTTCAGCGCTTGTTCAGCGGATGAGGCGGTTAAAGCAGAGATCCCCGCTTGGCCCAAAAGAAGCTCCAATGTATCTAATACTAAGTGATTGTCATCAATTACTAGTACGTTCGCCATGATAGAACCTGTTGCCGCCAAAGTTCTGCTTGACTCAATCAATTGACTAATCGTCAGGTAGCTCAGTGATCGTTTGTTAATGGGTCAAAATCTGGCTAAATCGCACTGTCGGTACGAAAAACTATTAGAAATTTTAAGTCGGTGGGCGGTTAATCCCAGGCGCCTTTTCGGATTAAGACCCTACTTTCACCGTTATATAACCTGGCTTCAACATCAACCGCCTCAGAGGAGATCATCATATCTGTATGAACGCTGCTTTCGTTGCAGCCTAGTGCTTGAAGGTCCTCTTTCGAAAGTGAATCACCTCCCTCCAAACAGAACTTGTAAGCGCTACCAATTGCGATGTGACAGGCGGCGTTTTCATCAAATAATATCTCGTGATAAAGCAGACCGCTTTGGAAAACAGGAGAGTCGATTCCAACCAGGGCAACCTCTCCAAGCCTGCTGCCCCCCTCATCGCTGTTTATATACTCCCTAAAAGTGTCTTCTCCTTCGCTGGCGCTAAACTTCGTGATTCGACCCGAAACGAACTCCAATTCTAATCCCTTGACCATTTTCCCACTAACTAGGAAAGGCCTAGTCGTCCTAACCTTCCCTTCAGTCTTGGTGTAGTCCGGAGTGGTAAAACACTCCTCAGTCGGGATATTCGGTTCATACTCAACGCCTCGTGGTCCGGGGCTGCTTCCTCCGCAAAAGACGGCTTTAGGCGAGAGCCCGACAATTAAGTCAGTACCCGGCCCTTTAAAATGCAACTCCTTAATCTTCATCTGAGTCAAATTTTTTGCCCGCTTTTGTAGCAGCGCATTGTGTTCCTTCCATTTGGAGAGTGATGTGCCAGAGCCCACGCGACTCAATCTAAAAATCTCGTTCCATAGCTTGGCTTGAGCCTCGGCAGGGTCAACTCCGGGGAAGACCCGTTCGGCCCAAGCCGGCGTGGCGGCAGCCGCAACGGTCCAATGCACCTTAGATTTACCGATCCCCTCATCGTAAAACCTCTTTACGGCAAGATGTTGGTGTAATCTTTGGATGTTTACCTTCTTCGGGTCTAAATCGCTTAAAATATCAGGGTCTTCAAACCCCACGAGCTTTAAGTTGGCGCCTTCTCGGTCGATTATCTCGTCATATTTAGTCGCGACAAATTTTGGGACGTACTTTAGATCCTCTTCACTGTTACTGACTATTCGCTCCTTGAGGTAACGCATGTCGATCAAATCAACGTTTACGAAGCTTGCACCCCGGCCGTAGGCCGCACGAACGCAATCAAGCACGAAATCTCTCTGGCAAGCTTCCGCTGCGATATTCACAACCTGGCCTTTTTGGACGTTTAATCCGTGAGAGATTAGGAGCGTGGCATACTCCTGAAGATTCTGCTCGTATGTTTGGTTAGCTGGCACCGCAACAACCCTCCTTTGCGGCTGAGGTATCATCGGTTAGTGCCAGGGCCACCAAAGTGAAAAATAAATAGTTCCAATTAGCAGACACTACAGCAAAATCCATCTGCACAGTTTTACCGAAGGTGAGCATAAAGAGAAGTAGAGAGGTCAAAACCCAAGCTTGTCTTTTTGCGCAGCCTACTAATAGCCAAAGGCCTAAAAGCGGTTCTGCAATCATTATCACCCAGCCAGTGCCATGGAGTAATGGGGGTGTGATCCAGGTCTTTGAAAAATCGCTGATTAGGTAATTAATAAACCCTTCCGGTCCAAACATCACCCATTTAGTCACACCTGCGTACAACAACCAAATTCCAAAATACAATCGGAAAAGGGTGAGCGCGGCGGCTTTACCGTTCATCTTTAAAATTTGTGATGGGCAGCAACTCATTAGTAATCCTCCTACAAAGGTTCGAGAACCCCGTGGATTATCGCTAAGAAGCGGGAAATAAGGAATAATGAATATTTATAGGAATTGCCAAAAAGATTGAGAAATCTTTTTGGCAATTACTGGCCAGGCGAATCTTG
>CAZJXY010000288.1:0-5308 GCA_964549925.1 uncultured Bdellovibrionales bacterium
ACACTTTCCTTAGCATTTTTGAATTTTTTGACCATGACAGTGTCACCGGGTTTAAGACTTGGATCCATCGAGCCCCCCGGCATCTTGAAGCCCTCGTAATAATTTGCCTTTATATACTGCCCAAGATCGTAGGTTCCACAAAAAAATCCAGGCACGATTAAAATAACGTAGATATACCAGCGATTGTACCATTTAATCGGCTGCTCTCTTCTACTGTGTGAGATCGCATCTAAGAACACCCAGAGGAAAAAGAGGATAAAAAGAGGAAAGGCTGGAACTCCTACGTATGAATTATCCAAACCATTAAAGAGAAGCAAACCGAGACCTATGCAAAGGGGAATCAAATATATTAAAATTCCCTTAAGACCTTGCCCGTTATAAATTTGACCAAGCCCCATCTGCAGCAATGTAAATACGAAAGCTATAAAAGGATTTCTCCTACTTGTCTCCATCTTGAGGGCACTATCACATTCTAACTAGTGCCTCAATAAGAATTGCTCGATACTCGATACTGTCTACTGAAATATTCGCCTGACGAGATTTCACTGGCTATTTGGGGACTGCGACGAATATGACCTAATGATAGGATCCAAATTTGCTCGGCGAGCTATTTGACTTAAAGTCTCTGCGCAAAACTCCTTATCCGCGCAATGATCTCATCAAAGCTGGGAGTCTTGCCGTAGTAGAGAGCCTGTGTGCGTCGATACTCTTTAGCATATTCTTCGCGAATTTTGCTGTTATCAAGAATAAAGGCCTGGTTCTTCGTGATATCGGGTCCATCTGCATCACGAAAACGAGACATTTTGTGTGCGAAATAATCCTCGGACCCAATAAAATCTAGCACCGCCTCATTTCCAAGCAGTTGATAGACATCGTAATAGTGCCGAATAAAATTTGAAGGCAATAACTTTCCCACCTGAGCTTTTCGGTGCCTGGTTGATATCGCCTGAAGTTTCTCCACGAGGGTATATCCTGGCAAGTAGCAGGTAACATTGCGGGCACGGTTGTCTTCGATATCGAGTCCTACTTCAAGCGCAGCATCAAAAAGCCAGCTTGAGATCATGCACTCTTTGTTTGGAGTGGTTACATCAAATCCCACTTCCAATAGAACAAATCTTTTTAACCCTTCAAGCTCAAGAAACGGACTCTTATAGTTTAGCCTTATTCCACCGTTTCGGCCCTTCTCGTCATCAAAGGCCTTATCTCTTTCGGTACTAATTCCTGAAATAGATATTTCTTTTGAAAGCCAATCGTAAAATTGTACCCTACTCCTAATCTGATCTGGTTTATCTTGGTTCTTTCCGATCTTTACTCCGAGAAACTCTGGCGGCTCGATCCGGATATCAATATCTTCAGAGAAGCGATCGATTATCTGGAAACCCTTCGAAAGCGATGTTCCTCCCTTCAGATCGAACTTGAACCCTTGGGCTTTAAGGCCCCAAAGAGAATGCATAAGCCAATAGTCCTTTTCGACTAACTGCTCACGGATCCCTTTAGCCCGAGAGATCTGTTCGATCAATATCTGACATTCAGGCAATTCGTGAAGAAACTTCTTTCTTGCCATTAACCGAGATGCTCTTCATAAAACTTTCTTGTTCCAACCTTTCCATAAGTTTGAGCAAGGGTAAGAAGCTCCTCCTTATCCAAGTCATGCAATTGGTTCAAAAGTAACGACTCAAGCCGGGTCGTGTCCTCAAAGAGTTCATTTTTATTGTTCAAAACATCTACATAGAGAAATGCCTTTGTGAGTTTTTCTGGAAAGTCTTTTGGTCTTCGAAATGAAAATCTCCTACCGTCCAGGACGAAATGCCCGTGTCTCTTTCGATTGTAAACGATTGTTTCGTTGTAAAGCTGGGTAAGCCCGAGCCCAAGAGGATTGTAGGAATCTAAAGAGGTAAGCAGAAAGTCTTCATCATTTAAGAATGCTCGTACCAGTTCTTGCGGAGAAGCGGGGCGAGGCCCAACTTTGGTTGACTCTGGTCGGTAGTAAAGACCAGCAGCGGCTCTGACAAGCTCCTTACTCTCAACTAATTTATCAAGGTCGCGCGTTAGGTTGTTTGTAAGATGAGAAAGCTCCCGCCGCCGGTAAACGCGACCTGGCTTCATCGCCTCTTTAAGTCTCTGCGCAGCAGTCTCTCTCATGCAATTCATTATAGAGTACGGGCCTCAAAAAGTACATCTTTTTTTACTAATATTTGATGTAACAGTACATATAACTGCTCTATTTTGCTTAACCTACTGGTCTTTATATCTTTTTTGAGCGGCTATGGCAGTTTCGCCACCCACCCGCGCTTCGTCATCGCTTCGGTTATCCCAGCAAGTGAAACCGGAGCGTACCCCCAACTATCTACCCCGATATCAAGGGCGAAAGTTTTATCCGGCAAAGACAATCTACCGTGCGAGTGTCCGAAAAGATGCCAGGAACCGTAGTGCGCGCGATCCCAGACACGTAATGCATAGTGAAAGAGTGCTATCTTGATGCCACCATTAAGACTGAGAAAGTGATAATCCTTGATCCACTCGAATCTCTCTTGGCAGATCCTATGCTCTGCACTTTTTTCATGGTTGCCACGAATGAGATGAATCTTGCCATTAAGGCGGACTAAGATCTCTTTAGTTCTCTCTGGGCGAAGCATCGCTACATCACCAAGATGGTAAACCGTGTCACTTGTGCCAACAACACGATTCCAGTTAGCCACCAAAACTTCATTCATTTCATCTGCCGTCGCGAATGGGCGGTTGTCGTACTTGATGACATTAGAATGTCCAAAGTGAGTATCTGCGGTGAAGAAAATAGCCATAATTCGATTATCTAATCGTGCTTTATTGTATCAGAAGGTGTCTTGAATAGACGCGAATAATTTAATTGCTGACGCATCATCACCCTTTTCCTCCATAGATTGTCGTAGCCCAGCTTCAATATCCTGGATCCAATGCCTCGCATCGGTGATCCTTCGAAAAGTCCGATAGTATCCCGCATGCCCCCTACGCGCCTGATCTCAACATCAAAATCAACTTTGCCTTTTCTTGTCTTTCGCTTTTTTATGATTGCCATTTATGAGCCCGCTCGCAATCAAATAAATCACAACTAAGGCGCAGAGAATGGCGTCAGAGACTTCCAACTTGGATTCCAATTACGGATAATGTACGGATCGGTGGGCATGAGCTTCGAGTCAATTACAGAAAGAAAAATCGAAAAAGATATCCTCGCCGGAGAGTTAGCTAAGAAAATTTGGAGGCCCGACCCGGATTCGAACCGGTGATGACGGTTTTGCAAAGCCTCGGTCCATTATCAGTAGGGACCCATTTGGAAGGCGCTTTGCAACCTCGCGACTCAATGCAACTTCACTCTGTTTCCAACTACCAATAGCAACTTCTCCGGCAATTCCACTTCCAACTTCGTGAGCACTTATCGCTCTTACTCTCGGAAAGTGTAGCTCTCCTTCGCCGTTTCCGGTTGGGCAGAAGTGCGCGAGATTCGAATCACTCCTTGCAATCGCTACAACCTGACCATCAAGGACATAGACTTTGCGTTTCTTTGGTTGCACAGATGCACAAGAAAATATCCCCTCGGTCGCCGCGTAAAAAGTTCTCTTACACTTTGTAAAGAAAATCGGTCTCGCGCTCGACTTATGCCACCAGTATTGCCTGAAATGGAAAGGCTGCGAAGTTTACTGTTAGAGCGCGAAATCAGAAAATCTACACCCGTGCCGCTCTTTGCTCGATCAACCAGAGCACTCAAACTGGCTCGAAGCGAATGACCTTTAATCCTTGATTGCACCCCAAGCCACACCACCATCGCAAAGGAGAACCGTCCCTGTTCCCCTCGGCGCTCGTAGCCCTGATGGCTCGAAAAATACTCGTCACACACGCCAATAAATTTCTCTTCAAGGGATCCCATCGCTGCTCCGTAGTTAGTTTTCTAACTACAAATTGTTCAAACAACACCTCCCGTGCAATAGGTTGAAAATGTTGGATCATTTCGATCACTTACGAGATTCAGTAAGTGACATTCCAGCCCCGCTCCAAGGTAAGGTAAAAGGTAAGCTAGACATCGGTTAAGGAGGAAGCTGTTCAGCGCAGAGCTTGAGCTAAGAATAAGTCGATTTGCTTTCCCCGCAGCTTACTTGACCCGGGTATATCGCATAGTCATTGGGGCTTGATCCCCTTCGGTTTTTCCACGCGCCGCGCATGTGGTACTAAAATGATCTTTGTCTTCAAAGTGTAGAGTGATTGCTCCCATGCTAGGGTCACCTTTGGACTTTAGCCCTTCGACCTTTGTAACGTCCATCTTAATCGTGTCTTTATCGCTCATGGCGAGGGTAAAGTAAGGACGGTTTCGCATCATGCAGTAATGCGTCATCCCCAACTTACCGTTGTCATCGTCATAATACACCGACACCATCTCATTAGGAGTTCCAGGGAAAATCGTCTCGACTACGGCGCTGCCACCGGCACTGATTGCATACTCAGTGAACACCTGTTCATCTTTCTTACCAAACATAGATGTTGTCGATTCCCACTTTCCGACAAGCGCCTTAATGCGATTTAGTTCTGGCGAGCTTACATCAGGAGGGGCGACAGGCGCTTTGTGCTCATTAGCATGATCAGCAACGGCCAACGATACGATAAATATGGAAACTAAAGTGAGGGCACTAATGAATAATGTTTGTATTTTCTTCATGCCGCAGGGTTAACTGAAGCAGATTGCAATGTCAACGAGGTTCGAATTCCTTTTCTCTGGAGCGGGCCTCCTTCGCGCAATATTTAGTGAATCTAATTTGTTAGCGTGAGAGACGCTTTGGCCAGAGTAGCCCGGCTCCAAGATAAGATAATGCCAGTTCTGCTTAACAGTATTGCCTGGGGAAGCTCAATCAATCCTGGCTGTAGTCTACCTCGTGCAACAGCGCGAGCAAAAGCTAGCGTCACCAACGACACCTAGCGTTGTGTTCACAGCCCCCAACCTACTACCATACGTGAGTAGAGGCCAATCGAACCGCGGGAGGTTTAACGTAGTTATGCTGCCTTCTTCCCTACCGCATTTTCAAGCAATTCATGCAGAAAAGTTTGGTAAGGTTTATTCTTTTTTGCCGCCAACTTTCGAATTTTAGCTAAAAGCCGTGGAGCAATGCGAATCGCGATAAGCTGCTTTGCATTCCCAGTGGTGGGTCTACCTATCCTTACGGCACGGCCGAGTTCTTCATCGGTTGACTCAGGTATATCGCTAAAATCTATTTTGTCATCCGGTATAGGCCTTACGCTCATTTCTCAACGCTTGGCGCGCACTGATAACCCGGATCGTTTCTTT
>CAZJXY010000289.1:0-5300 GCA_964549925.1 uncultured Bdellovibrionales bacterium
TCACATTTTTCGCCAAATTCTCAACCTACGCGACGATACAGAGCGGGAAGGGCGAGTGCCCGAATTGCGGAGCAGAATTTAGAATCGAATCATCTCGGGAAAGGTGGCCGCTTCAGGATGTATGCGAACATTGTAGGCGCCATGTAACGATCAGCAAGCTAATTTAATCTTCCGTCGACTCTTCATTTAGTCCTAGTTGCCTCCGCATTCCGCTGACTTCAGCCCGTAATCGTTTTATCTCTTTATCAATCGCTAATGTCATCTGATGATTTGCGTGAGCATGCTTTTGTTCAATTTGAGACTGTCTATTTTGGCTGATCATAACCAAGGAAGCAGTCGCAGCTGACATGATACTATAAACGAGATTTAGTAGGATAAATGGAGCTGGGTCCCAAGCGATTGTGTTTGCCAGAATAACGTTAGCACCGATCCAACCGACCGTAACTGCGCCCATCGCACCCAAAAACCGAAAACTACCCATTTTCTCTCGTACCGCGTCCGAAGCTCGCTCTTTCCAGTTCGTCGGCTTTATTTCTGCTGGGTTAAAGTTTACATCAACTGCCTGCTTTGTGAACCTATTCATAGCAGTCAGGCGCTGAGCTAATAACTTCATCAGTTCCTCTGCCGAACCTCTGTTATTCAACACGGCTTCAAAAAATTTATCTGAAGGGATCTGTAAGGCCTCAACCTCGGTGCGGGCAATAATCTTAATCTTTTCGTCCTCGCTTCGATTTTCCACCAAGTAGGAAAGTTCACCAAGAAGAGTTCCGGGACCCTGTTGGCTAAGCAGGAATTCTTTATCGGCGGCATCAAAGAGGTAAAAGTCTGCTTCTCCGGACTGAAGTACCAAAACTATATGGTCAGGTGTCTTTATCCGCTGGCTTGCCTCAAATTTCACAGGCTTAGCCACACGGGCCAGCGCTTCGAGAGTCTGCTGATCTAGTGGAGCGAAGAAAGGTGAACTGCGAAGTGAATTGATGTTTCTCATGCTTGAAACCTCTGTTGTGCTCGGATGCTCTAGCTCGCTAAGCTCTCCCAACGGTTCCGCCTCCGAGTCTGGTACGAATTCTCGATCTCCTGGTGTTCTATCTTCATCGCCACTTTGGCTCGGACCCAACATAGCACGAGAGCCTAGCACAGAATCGCTGCCTGTCCCTAATTATTCTTTGCACCGCGCTTCCAGCGAAAAATGATATACACGATCAGAACAACCGCGATAATTACGATAGACCAGTGCTTTGCTTGAGTGATAAACCCCATCGCTCTGTCGAGTTGGTCGGCGAATGTGTATCCGAGAAAAATCATTAAAGGAACACTGACCATAGCCGCTACAGCATCCGAAATAATGAAGCGCAATGGACTCATCCGCACTGCCCCACATGTTAGGAAAGTTGCGGTGCGAAGATAAAAAAGGTGTCTGGCCAAAAAGATCATGGCTAGGCTTCTGCGTTCAATACTATCTTTGACCGAGCTAACCCGTTTAGGTGTAAATCGGACTTTAAACCAAGGTTGTTCAAACAGGCGGTTTCCAAATCGCCAGCCGATTAAAAACACTACTATGTCTCCAAAGACCACCCCAGCGTAGCAGACTAAATTTGCCATCCCAAGTTCTATACTCGACTGGTGAGCCGCTACTCCTGCCAGCACTAAAGGAACGTCTTCTGGGATCGGAAGTCCAACTGCTCCACCCATCAACATCAGAAATAGTGTAAGATAGATCGCCGAAGCGCTGCCTAGGCTTAATAACCACTGATCCATTAGGCTAATATTGTTTACTTTGCGATCTGTGGCAATGGCAAGGAATTTCCAAGTCGACAGCGACTAATGGGAGCTGGGTAGTGCGTAAACCAATTATCAGATTGTCTCTGGGGTCTCGTGGAAGAATCAAAAGCCAGGGGCGATAAGTTTAAAGCCAAGCATCAGTTGATCTCGTGTAAAGGGTTTGGTGATATAATAGTCAGCCCCGACCGAATACCCGGTCATCATATCCTCGGCTCGATCCTCACCGGTCAACATCAGAACTGGTAACTTTTTGGTGTTAGGGTTTTGGCGCAATTGACTCAAAACATCAAAGCCATTCATTCCTGGCATAATTACGTCGAGTACTACCGCGGCGAACGCAGGCTTCTCACCTCCGGCTGTAAGCAGATTCAAGCCCTGAGTGCCGTCTTCAGCCATGGTAACGTCATATCCTTCGGCGCAGAGCATCTCTTTCACCAGTGCTCTGACCATCGGATCATCATCTATAATTAATACTTTCGCACTCATTATAAAAAACTACTTATTTAAAGCTAGCGACCTATCGAGCAACTCCCCAAGCACGCCTATCGCAGCCTTTTCTTTATCCCCTAGTTCGGGTGCGTCTGGGTTAGTAGAAATTCGATCGGCGTATATTACCCCGATAGTACGGTCGCCGAATCCGATCGGCAAGGCACACAATGGCCAGCCATCCGGAAGCTTTGGATCACCGAAAAATATGGCTCTGGAGTCCTTAAATGCCGTGGCGCATACGTCAGATGTATCCGAGTTACCGGCAATGTTTGAAGAAATTCCTTTCGGGTCTATTTCCGAGCGCCCTAAAAGCATTCGGCCCAGTAGTTTCTGGCGATCATTGTTTAACAAAAGAAGGAGCACTCGATCGAATTTTAACCCCCAAGCAAATGTTTCCATCACACTGGTGATTACTGATGAGGTTGGCTCTCGTGCTTCAATTGCCTGCCTGATTTCATCTACGAACTGAGTGAAACGGTCTACTGGTTTTGGTTCAGCTGGTGTTTTCTCAGTGGCGCCTGCTGGCGCGACAACGTTTACTGGCTGACTTACGAATTCGGGGAGTGGACTTAAAGAGACTTCTAAAGTTGAGCAGTGATCTCTAAATTGTTGCGACAGATCACTGACCGCACTTGCTAACTTCTTCGGATCGATGCCCGATCGCTCCTTAACCTTGGCCATCACGGTATCAAGCTGCTGTTTACTACTCTGAAATACGACAACTTGGGATATCTGCTCTGCGGCGTTTAGTGCTGATGCAGCCTGATTGATTGCTGGGGGCTTACCAGCTGTGGAGTTGCCTTGCAGTTGCTCGGAGGCTGTGTTGATCACTTCCTTATAGAAGTCAGGCAGGCCCAGGGCATCAATTACTTCGAGGCTTAAACGAAGAGCGGAGATACCAGTGACCTCCTGGATGCTCTGTCCGATATCACAATTTTTAACTTTGGACCGTTTTACGGCGGTATCGTAAATCTGGGGGAAATAGAAAGCTAAGAGTAGCGTCCCGATCTCAGCGAATGAGCCGGATAAGTAGCCAAGCTCATCCCCGGATCCTTTTCCGTCTTTACCTTCGTTGGCAAGCGAACCTGACAGCAGAGCCGTACAGATGGTTTTCTGCAGACAGCTTGCGAATGGACCACCTTGTCTTGCTGCCGGGACAAACTTCTGAAGCAATACCAACCCTGAACAGAGCTCGGCTAGAGGTTTCATTCCGATTTGAACCACGGCTTGGCTGACGGTCATAATTGGTTTTGCTCGACGATAGAAAGAGCTATTAACTAGGTGCAAAACCCTTGTTCCTAATGAGGGTTCCTTTAAAATTACTTCTGTGATTTGGCTTGCCGTAGTTCTTGGGTCTGAAGTTAGTTTTCGTAGCTCGGTCACAACTTTGGCGCTAGCGGGGAAGTCACCGTCCTTCTTTAAGGCCCTTTTCAGGCGCTCAAGAAGCTTGTCCGACGTCAGTGCTGAGCTGTCCTTCGTCCTGACCAAACTTTGGTTGGTGTCCTCTGAAGCCATATCCTATCCGCTTATCACTCCAGTGCTTTGTCCCATTGCTGAGTTTAGAGTCAGCTCCCGAACCAACCTAATCACCTCACCTGGTTTAAAAGGCTTGGCAATAAAGGCTGATGCCCCCGCGCTTAACACCGCATCACGATCGCTTTGAAAGGCGCAAGCACTTAAGACTACTATCGGCAAAACCGCGCCCTGGCCTGACATACTTCTCACCATCTGGATTAGGTCTATCCCGCTTTCCCCGGGCATCGCCAGGTCAGTTAGTAGTATATCCGGCAAGTTACGCTGTATTTCCCCGATTCCCTCTCGTACATTACTCCCAACTCGAACATTTGCTCCCGAGACTGTTAAAATCTGTTTTAGGACCTCTCGAGTATCGGGATTGTCGTCAACCACCACGATACTGAGGCCATCCAGTCTAATTTCCTCGGCTTTAATGTCATTCTGGGTAACCGTACTTGCTTCTGAAATGTCTTTTGGAACTAGTACCCAAAACTTAGATCCTTTCCCCAGAACGCTCTCGACACCGAGCCTTCCTCCGTTTAACTCAGCAAGCTGTTTAGTCAAATTCAACCCGATGCCGGTACCTTCCTGTTGTCGGCTGTAGCTATCCTCCCCGCGCTCGAACCTTTCGAATAATTTTGCCATCTTTTCGGCTGAGATTCCTACTCCGGTGTCGCAGATCGCAATCTTGATTTTATCAACAAACTGTTCAACCTCAACCCAGACCTTACCCTCGCGGGGTGTGTACTTTACCGCATTCGACAGAAGGTTAATCATGATTTGATGCATGTGCCGGGCGTCGACCCAGAGCGCCACTTTGGAAAGTTCGTCGGGAAGTTTTAGCGGTTCAAGTATAATTCCCTTTCCGATCGCGGATTGTAGCATTAGTTTGTGGGTTTGGTTTAAGATATCTTTCAGCACTATGCGCTTAGGCTCCGGCTGCTCTTTCCCCGACTCAATTCTTGCTAAATTTAATACATCGTCGATTAACGATTTTAGGTGTTCACTTGAGCGCGTTATCGACCCAAGCGCCTCCCGTTGCTTGTCGTTCATCTGTCCGAAGATTCCATCTGCCAGCACACTCGAATATCCGACGATGGCAGTCAGCGGTGTACGGAGTTCATGGCTCATGTTTGCAAGGAAGCGTGACTTGGCGCGATTAGCCTCCTCGGCTCGTTCGGTTTGAACAGCTAAGTCTGCTGTTCTGCTCTCTACTAGTTCCTCTAATTTTTCTGCGTAATTGTTAATCCTCTCTTGGGTCCTGGCGTTTGCGATTGCTACTGCAGCGCCCTGGGAGAATTCCTCGAAACGCGTGAGATCGTGGGCGGAGAGTGTAGTTTCTCTTCTATATCCGATTAGTATTGCGCCGAGTGTTTCCCCTCTAACTTCCAAGCAGCATACGTCGATCGAATGAATTCCGAGTTCTTTTAAGAAATCTAATTTGTGCCCGCCGTGATTATCTAAATTGCGAATCGAGAGGTGACCACCTAGCTGCATGGCCTGGCCTAGTATCC
>CAZJXY010000290.1:0-5288 GCA_964549925.1 uncultured Bdellovibrionales bacterium
TGGAATAGGAACGGTATGAATAGCAAACTTGTCCTTGAGCTGATTTAAAGTCTCTCCCAGGTGCATTCCTAGCTGAACCAAACGAATTCCGGCTATCAAAAGAAATACTCCAAAAGCAACTAGAATAGATGCGACCGCATAAGCGAGTAGTTCCGGAGCATTAATCACGCAAAGTCCGAGAGCCACAAGGCAAGCACCGGGGAGTATTGCCAAAAATGTAACCATTACCGTTTTTCGCTTTGCACTCCACCACTCCCCTATAGCCATTCCACGATCACCTGAAATAAACCGAGTCAACCTATAAAGCATAGCTCCAAATCCCTTTTTAGGATTTGTACTAGTACGGTTACTCTTTTCGTATCTCATAGGCCGACGACTGTGCTTTTTCCCGTTTACGCTCTTCCCTGACTCCATAAACTACGAAATAGTAGTCGGAAGATAAAGGAATGTCTATACCTGGTTAGACGTCAGATTTCATTGCGAATTCATTCCAAATTGAACTAAGTTAATCAACTATGCCACAGACCATAAACTATTGGGTACTTCAGTCGATTGCCATGGGAGTTACGGTTTTCCTCATCCCCAAACTGCGCGTGACTAGTATTTTTGGACCGGTTGGGGCGGTAGTGGCGTTGGCTTTGGTTAACGCTTTTATCTGGGATGCGGCTCTGTTTTTCAGCATCCCTAACCATCTTAGCCTACAGGTACTACTCTTATTTTTGGTCAATGGACTAATCTTTTGGTTGATCGTTAAGCTGCTCCCTGGGATTGAAGTTGAAGGGATATTACCCGCGCTGATTGCACCCGTAGTTTTTACAATCTGCAGCGTAATAATCAGCAGCTATGGGAAAGACATCGACTGGCAAAAGGTATACGACATCAGTATGACCGAAGTTAGTAAGGTCAAGGACTACTTTGCGCACAACTTACCATCCGAGAACACTACACAAGCAGACCAAACAAAATGAGTCTAAAAACTCACGCCACGCTAATTGCTGTCACCCGAAGATACGTAGATATATTAGTTGATCAAGAGGTCAGGCGCGGCACTCTAAGATCTAAGGCAATGGATGCTTGCGTGGGCGACCGTGTTGCTGTCGAACAACATGAAAATTCTTGGATCGTAGAAGAAATACTTCCTCGAAAAAATTGTCTCGTTCGCTCCTACGACCAGAAGACCAAGCGCCTAGCTGCCAACTTAGATATGTTATTTATTGTAACTGCGATAGGAGAGGTATTTAATACGGTCTATATCGATCGTGTACTCTCGGTAGCTCAATCTCATCACATACCTGTCACTCTATTAGTTAATAAAGCCGATCTCACCGAGCTTCTGGAAGCCTCCCAGCCGCTGCTCGATATCTACCGAAAAATTGTGGACAAATTGATTATAACAAGTGCAATTGACGCAAGCGGTATTGACGAGTTACGTGCATCAATTGAATCTGCCGGCATCCAGCAGGTAGCTTTCACCGGAGTATCTGGTGTCGGAAAAAGCAGCTTGATTAACAAACTAATTCCTGAATTGGCTCTTAAAATCAGAAATTTGAGTAAGAAAACAGGCCAGGGTCGCCAAACGACTTCGCAGGCAGTGGCATATCAATACTTAGCTCCCATGGGACGGCAAATTCTTTTAATTGACTTACCGGGCATACAATCTTTTGGAGTAACTCACCTAGATAAAGGAACTCTGAGTGTTACTTTTCCAGAGATGCGTGACTATTTAATGCAGTGCCAATTCAAAGATTGCTTACATCGCAGCGAAGAAAACTGTGCCGTAATCGCTGCAGTTGAATGCGGAAAGATCCCCTTTTCACGCTACAAGTCTTATATCGGAATGCTAGAAGAGATCGATGCGTCTAGGAAATATTAGTCGTAAAAATATTTGCGCAGCCTCGGTAATTTCGGGTGGGTTCGGGGTGTGGTTAACTAAACCGAGGCCGCGCAAACTTCCGAAGAATGAAAGACCCAATCTTCTTGTGCCCCCACACTCTTCAGTTAGTGTTATGACATAAAAATTTAGAGAGATACACCTTTCTGTGCATTTTGCGCAGAAAATAATTATCCCAATAATTTAAATAGGTTAACTCCGGGAGAAAATACCTAATACCACCCTCTTCCCGCCCTTGCCGCGACATTTGGGGTTAATATCATGGTCAAAGCGCGATAGAAATTTCTCTGTGCGCTTTTGAAGATTTGAGCACTGCCGAAAGAGCCACTGTCGAATTGTCGGCAAATCCTCCTCTGAGATGTTGTCGTACTGGGTTTTGGCGTGATAATTGGGAAGCGGGTCCTCACTAG
Organism: uncultured Bdellovibrionales bacterium; assembly: GCA_964549925.1. GTDB lineage: Bacteria > Bdellovibrionota_C > UBA2361 > UBA2361 > J135 > CAZJXY01. The sequence continues at coordinate 2,302 of CAZJXY010000290.1, forward strand.
ATCTCACGTTTTCACCAACCGCTTCGATTAGATCTTCAGTGTCCTCAGCTAATAGTTTGTAGGCCTCTTTCGGATTCCCTTTTGGTTTATATGAGCGTGCAACCAATTTCACACTGTCCGCCCCGACTTCGATCGCGCCGATGCGTTGCAGGTCATAAAGCACAGCCCGAGGGTGCAATTCACGGCTTACCGAACGGACTAATTGATTGAATTCACAATCCTCCCCTTCTAACGACAAAACACGTGCACGGCCGTTTTTCGCGGTAAAACGCGGATCTTGGCGCCACATTCCGATCACTCGTGCAGCCCTAGTTGGCTCCGGCTTTAGCTCCCCAACTCGAAAGATTCTCACGGCCGCTCTACGTTGAATCCCAGTAACCGCTGAGAGCTTACTGATGTTTACTCGCTCCCCCGACTTTTGGATCTCTTCAGCCGCTACTTCTAAAAATATTCGTTTAGCAGTCTCCTCGAGAGCCGGAACTCCGATCGAGAAACGCAGACAAAAACGCGCCAATGGCCGAAGCATCAGTTCAAGGCACTCTTGCGCGATCTGATTTAAATCCGAAGCCATAGGTTTTTAAGATCGGGTCAAATTGCTATTAACTAAAGATCCAAAGGCTGAATTCCGCGGTAAAGCCTCGAGTTTCTGCGCAAAACGCGCAGGCTTAAGTAGGCCAAATCACTGACTTATTTGACATAACAGCATCTGCGCAGTCTACGCACAAGTCGTATCGCTAGCGAATCTGAGGCGTTACCTGAGCTTAATCCGACACTGGAATTCCCAAATCGAATATAGGACACTAACGCTCCTTTGAGCTTGAGGAGTCAAAAGCTTTGGCAAAGTTATATTTCCGCTACGGAGCCGTTGGAAGCGCTAAGAGTTTGAATCTTTTGGCGGTGGCTCACGCTTACCGACAGCAGCGAAAGAAAGTCTTTCTAATTAAACCAGAACTAGATGATCGATTTGGTATCGATAAGATACGCTCGCGTGCTGGTTTGGAGAAAAATGCTGATTTACTGGTTGGGCCAAATACAAAGCTCAGTCTCGACGGATTTGCCGGAGTAAATTGCATTCTGGTTGATGAGGCTCACTTTCTCTCTAGCGCTATGATCAATCAATTGCGCGAACTTTCTTATCAAAGAGATATTCCGGTAATATGCTACGGTCTTCGCTCTGACTTTAGATCGGATTCTTTTGAAGGGTCAAAGCGCTTATTGGAGATAGCTGACACAATCGAAGAGATTAAGACTACCTGCGCGTTCTGCAACAAGAAGGCGATTATGAATTTGAAGCACGTTAACGGAGTCGCTACGATCGAAGGACCGAGTATTGATCTTGGAGCCGAGGAAAAATATTTACCGGCCTGTTACCGCTGCTACAAGCTGGAGTTGAATAAGTCAAAGAAAGCCGGACATCCTTCTGAAGGAGAGCAGCTTAGTTTAATTCAAGATTGAGCATCAGCCCCTAACACCTGATCTTTGAGCTCACCTGCCTGATCATTTGATTTCTGAATTTTATCCACTGGCTCTACAAATTCACCATGGGAGTTAAAAAAGTCCGCCGGAGCTCTTGTTCCCTCTAATAGCACATCTCCCTTTGCGGTCGAGATTATCCAAGTTGGGGTGCTAGATACGTTCTTATACTCTGGCGGAACTTTTAGCTTAAGATGAACATCCACCCCCTTACCTTTGAGCGGCTCAAATGTTTCCATGCCTAGGTTTTTTGGAATCGCGGTAAGGATAAAATATACCTCTCCGAAAGGGACCGAGAGCTCACTGGTTAACTTACTGAGCAATCGGAGATCCTCGGCCATACTCTCGTTACTGGATGTGCCGAATATCGCTCCGATCTTTCGGACCTTCACCCCGGAACGTTGCTGCGAGTCTAATTTTGCATCGAGCGGTTCGGGCGTCTTTGGCTCTTCACTCTGCGGCATCAGCGTTAATTGTGCTTTACTTTCGGCGTCCCCGCTTTCGCCTACCACCGATTCTTGCCTAGAATCCTCACCTTCAACCGACTCTGAATTAGCGGATCGCTCCTTCATAAGATCTCTTACGAATCCAGGTTTGACTTCGGCGCTATCCGAGTACTGACAGATCCCGAGACTGGGAAGTCCGAGCAGCAGGAAGAGAAAAAATCGTAAATGAAGATATCGCATCATACACTAAGAAAATAAGGCTAGTCCTGCTATTATCGGTCCAAAAATAACGAACCAGGGCAGCAATGCCAGCATTCTTCCCAATCCCATGTGGCAAGTATGTCTATTCCACACAGTGGAAGAATACAGGCCGTAATCTCCTTTTTTTACCATGGCGTTGGCGCCGCTAAATAACTCCCCTAGCTGACCGAAGCGATAACACTGGGTTGGAGTATTATCGTGGTAAGTAAATTGTATCTTATCGGTACTCTCGTTAATCATTCTAAATGTAAACACGGAGCTGTATTCGGGATTAGTCTCAATAAATTCTTTGAAAAATGCGTAAGAAAGACGTGAACCTTTCTCTATGTTCTGCAGGGCAGCTAAAATTTCTACACCTTGCGGTGAATTATGGATAGTAAATGGAACGTTAGCTCCGACTTTTGGTGTACACATCCGATGTAAATTGCTGGCACTGCTTGTACTTAGTGGACTAAGTATGTCGGGAAGATCAATATCTGGTAAAAGCGGCAATGCCAATTCAGCATCAAAAAGATCCCGTGGTATATTCGGATAGCTCGGACTATTTGTCATTTTATATTCAGAGCAATATTTAGGATTGATTAACCAACGATTGTAATCTTGTTGAAATCCAGCGTCTCTCGTGTAGGTCATCTTTCCAAGAAACGGATCGCGAGTTTGGTAAAAAAGCTCCATCCGATCGCTATCCCACGGATAGGCAAGTTTGGTAGGCGGTCTACATCCTGAGGGGAGAAGGTAAAAGAAGGCGTTTTATGCCGGAATGAATCGCCTTATCAGAGTATGAAGCGTTGGAGTAACGATAAAGTC
>CAZJXY010000291.1:0-5284 GCA_964549925.1 uncultured Bdellovibrionales bacterium
CGCAATTCGTTCTATTTACCGTTGGAACGGAGCGTGCTGCGATGAGACAGAAGACCTTCTGTTTATAAAATCAACCGAGAGCAGGTCGGAAAGCCTAAAGCGGGAGATTAAAAAATTGCACCCGTACGACACACCGGAAATAATCGAGATCTCACCGAGTGATGTGGATCAAAAATACGCTCATTGGGTTCGCGGGTGCTGCGCTTGAGCGTCTCTGGCATCCTCACGGTGATCAACTATCACACCGCTAATTGCCGAACCGTTTACAGCCGCTCCCCCTTGCTCAAAGGGTTGAGGAGCCTGGGCAGGCGGCGACACCGGAACCGGGCCGGCGCTAGACCAAACCCGAATCTCTTTGCCACTATCGTTAACCCTCTCGCCGGGAAATACAGGGGGAAGACGTTTGTCAAAGGAGGCATCAGAGCCCGGTGTCCCAACGACCGTGGGAGCACCTGCAGAGCCACCATCACCGTCGGCTGAGACCAATCCGGGGCTAAAGAAAAGCAGCGCAAGGAGAACAAGATTTAAGATCTGACTTGATTTCATTATTGTATTCTACCAGATAAGTTCGATGCTGACACGTATTGAATTTAGGAACGGATTACTGTAACGGTACAACGTGCCTTCAAATCTTCCTAATGTCACAGCACTTTTTTCCGGTCGGGGCTCAAATTTACGGAGCCTAATCGTTCACGCCACTAGCTATCGAATAAATCAGATTGTAACGGACAATCCAAGCGCTGGTGGATTAACCTTAGCCGCGGAGTATGGAATTAAGGCCACGGTTGTTAACCCAACCGAATGTCCGTCAAGAGCCGAATTTAAGCGAAGAGTCTTTGAAACGGTGAAGGACTCTGCAGCGCAATTTGTGTGTTTAGCTGGATATATGCAGATCGTTCAAGCCGAGTTTGTAGAGCATTTTTACGGGCGGCTTTTGAATATTCATCCATCTCTTCTCCCAGCGCTTCCGGGGCTGCACACACACGAGAGAGCGCTGAAGGCTGGTCTAAAGAGGCACGGTTGTACGGTGCACTTCGTAGATCAGGGGGTTGATACCGGACCGATAATCGCTCAAATGGAGGTCTCCGTAGAGCCTTCTGATTCGGTTGAGTCGCTAAGCAATCGAGTACTAGCAAAAGAGCATCTGCTCTACCCCTGGGTGGCAAACCGTTTTGCCAGTGGTGAAATCTTCATAAGTAACAATCAGGTAAAATTTTCAGACACAGCCGTGCAAGATGCAAACAGTTTAGGTATTACTCTCGGGAGTTAAATATGGCGTTGAGAACTGTAAAATATGCCGGCCACTCGGCAGTATTCGTTGAGAGCGAGAAAATGGTTATAGGAATTGACCCGTGGCTCGAAGGAAATCCGCTTTGTCCGGAGGATCTAAGAAATCCCAAAAAACTGGATCTAATCGTTCTTACTCACGGCCACGCCGACCACGCTGGAGATGCATTGCGCCTAGCTAAGCAGTATGGGTGCAAGGTAGCCGCAACCTATGAGCTGGCGATGATACTTACAAATGAGGGGGTACCATCACATAATGTCATCCCGATGAATAAGGGGGGATCAGTTCAACAAGAAGATCTGCGAGTCACGCTTACCCATGCAATGCATTCTAGTTCCTATGACTCGGCAGCCGGACCGATCTATGCAGGCGAACCTTGTGGAGTTGTTCTTTCAGATGAAACTCGAAGCGTTTATCACGCCGGCGATACTGCTCTGTTTTCCGATATGAAGTTGATCGGAGAGCGTTACCATCCAACCCTGGCTTTTCTGCCAATTGGAGATCGTTTTACCATGGGACCGGAGGAGGCGGCTAAGTCCGCTTCCTTGATCGGGTGTAAAATCGCTATTCCAATTCATTATAAGACATTTGACTTACTCACCGGACGGGCGGATAGATTTGCCAAAGAGTGCTCAAAGTATGGGGTGGAAGCAGTTGAACTTGAGCCGGGTGCCGAATTGAAAATCACGTAATCTCAGATAAAACAGGGTTTAGAAGGGGCGGTTGATCTTTACCGTTAGAATCTGTCAGAATCCGTCCGAGCTTAGAGACCCCTGGGAGGATCTGAGGAAAAGCACAGTTTAGTTTTGGTCTGCAGCGCTAAGTTGCCGTTTTGCCGTTTCTTTTTTGGTTTTGAATTAACTTAGTTAAAGTTACTTGGCTGCTCTATCTTAGCGCCAGAAACTGTTTAAACTTTTCTTCTCATAGTCCAAGAGAGACGTTCTAACAAAAACCAGAAATTTAATTCGGGCACAATATGAAAGTACTAGTCGTAGACAGCACCACTGAAAGTCAAGCTCTAGTTGCCGCTAAAATTCAGGAGTTTTCACCAGCTGACATTGAAGTGTTAGACCTTCGATTAAAACTTGCAAACCCGCAAGATTATCAGGAGCGAATTCTCGGTGCCGATGTACTTTTTCTTGGTCCGGGAGTTGAGGAATACGCCTCGACAATCTCTCGAGCTGCACGTGCAACTAACCCAAGCGTTCACATTATAATGATCGTTTCTGACCAGAGCTACTCCGCAGGAATCTTCCGTTCGGCCCATCTTATTGGGGTTCAAAAGATATTCCCGCTGAGCGTTAAATCCTTAGACATTCTCCAAGAGTTAATCGGAGTTCACACGTTATTTAGGCGTGCCGGTCGGGCAACAGAAGGAAAAATCATTGCCGTAACCCATATAAAAGGCGGTGTCGGGGCGACCTCGATTACTGCCGGACTTGGTGAAGTTTGCGCTAATTATGGGAAAAAGACGTTGCTTTGGGACATGGACATCGAGAGTCGCGATCTCTCGCGCGGTTTAATGGTGAGTGGATATCAGTCCAGCGTTGTTAGTTCCTGGGTAAACGGATCAGCTGAAATTACTAGGCAGACCTTTAAAGATGCCCTGTTTCCTGTGAGCGCCGAAGCCAATGTTTTAATGCCTCCAGACAAATTCAGAGAGGGTTTAGATTTAGCTTGTCACTGCGATGGCGCGATGATAGCCCAGCGCATACTCGATCTTTCTCGGGTGACACACGACGTGGTTTTGATTGATACCGCAGCAAGGCTTGGACCATCAATCGGTGCTATTCTGCGTATTGCTGATTATGTTCTTGTGGTGATCGACGATTCGACGCTTGGTCTTACTGCCGTTGATTTTTACATGACGGCCCTGAAAGAGATTCTTGGAAATCTAGATCGGGTAACCTTCATCAGCTCTGGGAACCAAGTCAGCTTAAAACAGATCCAGACGGAGTTGACCGTCGCTCATAAGCTAACGCCTGCTGCCTGGAGGCTGCCCGCAATTCCGTACGATGCAAAGGCGGGAACCTGGCCTGGGCTTGGAAAGACCCTCTTTAGTTTGGGTCAAAGCGCAACACAATTGGCCTTGACCGAGATCGCCCAAACACTTGGGCTGATCGAGCCGAATACAGTTGAGAATCTCGCCGCAAGTCAGGGAAAACAGGCCGTTCCTGCTAAACAGATTGTGCCCCGAGCGGCCGATTCAAAAGGCGTTTTTGGAAAAGTGTACCAGAGAATTTTCGAGCAATAGGTCTTAGGATTAGTCATATCACGAGATTAAAGATGGTAGAAGCGTAAGTGAAGAACGAAGAGAAACCTCAGCAGGCTCAGAGCGCTTCGATCAATCAGGGGCTACAGTCCGGAACAGTAGTTGGCGGCCGTTGCCGAGTTTTGAGATGCCTTGGAATGGGCAGCATGGGATACGTTTACGCCTGCGAACATCGCAGTTTACCGGGCACTACCATCGCGATGAAGGTGCTCTTTTCGGAGATTACAAACGATACAGTCGCCCTGACCCGCTTCCGAAATGAAATCGTAGCTGCCTATGGAGTCTCCCATCCGCATGTGGTCAGAGCATATGAGTACTTCCGTGATGGGGACCTCGCTGCATATACCATGGAGTATGTAAGCGGAGGCGATTTGTCAAGAATGCTCTTGGCCCACAAGCAAGTCCCGATACCAGAGGTAATTCGTCTGCTTTCCCAACTTGCTTCTGGCATTCAGGTTATACACGACGCGAACATAGTGCACCGAGATCTTAAGCCGGAGAATATCCTCTTAACAGAAAATCGAGAGATAAAGATCGCTGATTTTGGAATCGCCAGGCGTGATCACTGGCGCATGATTACGGCAAATGGCGGGGTTCTTGGAACATTAGACTACGTCAGCCCCGAGTACCTGGAACGCGGCCAGGTAGATTCACGCGGTGACATTTTTGCCTTTGGAGTAATTGCATACGAGCTTGTCACCGGTCATTCTCCGTTCGAAAGCCTCAAAGAAAAAAGTTTTATCGAGGCTGTGACAGCTCGAATTTCATACACGCCTACAGCTCCTATTCTGATCAATACCGAATGCCCTCCAACTCTAAATAGCATTATTCTTAAGTCGATCGAGCGAAATCCTGATTCACGCTTCCAACACGCCGAAGATCTTTTGCGTTCCCTGCTACCGCTTGCGCACAAAATTGGCTCTGGATCGAAGTACCTTGAAGAGAGAGCACAACATACCGCCCACCCTGCTTCAATAGCCGCCCTCGAGTCCATTCAAAAAGATCCGAAGCGAGTGCTCAACTAAATTTGGTGGTTTTCAGCGACTAACTTCGAGCTAACTTTTAGTCACTTAAAATAATTACAACTCACTGATATTGCTATCGAAATAGCTGGTTTTAGCACTCTCCTTTTTTGAGTAGCGATCGTTCCAATGGCAAAATTTAGATAGCACAGAAAAATTTCAGGTTTTGCTGCGCGCATTGTTACTCAAGCTTTTAATGCTTCGCGCAGATCCAAATTTCGGGGAACTTAGGTTTTCTTCCTACTTTCTTCTCCCCCGAGATTCAAAAATATAGCTTTGAAACTACTTCGGAGAAAGTAAAAATGCGCAAGTCGTCTTGTTGTTTGTCACTCTGTAAAAACACCCTAATTACTCTTACATCGTTGGCAGTATTGATTGCTCCTCTAACATCTTTCGCTAGCGGCGGGGGCGGAAGCTCAAGCAGCTCAAGCGGCTACTATGGCGATGATGATGACGATGATTGCAGTAGCTCTTCAAGTTCATCTAGCTCTTCCGGCTCGTCTAGCTCGTCTAGCTCTTCAAGCTCGGGCGGAGAAGTTTGCGGAACTAGCGCTAACGCAGACATCGTGATTATGATCGATAAAACCGGAAGCACTAGTTCAAACGATCTTCAAATCATGAAGAATGCGGCAAAGGATCTGCTTACATTCTTCTCCAGCGCGGTTCAACGTCCTCGCGTTGCTATCGGAACTTTTAACTGTA
>CAZJXY010000292.1:0-5255 GCA_964549925.1 uncultured Bdellovibrionales bacterium
GGATGTGACTTTTCAATCAATCGAGGTGGACTTTGAATCGCGCATAAAGTCCATCACCGGCGTAGTTGAAAACGGTATTTTTACCAACCAGGCCGATGAGGTGCTTGTGGCAAAAAGTTCCGGGATCGAGATCTTAAAAAGATAGAGCAGAGGGGCGCCAAAAGATTTTAGAAAGCAGCAAAACTAAACTCGTCTGACCTGAATCGACTGGTTAATCTGCGAAACAGGAGAGGTACGAGAAAAGGAATGTTATGTGTAGGAAATTTTAGGCGCAGCGCGCCATGATTATATTGCTGCAGGCCCAGCAACAAAAACCCGCAGAAAATGCAGGTAAAATGGGGGAAAAATGAGATATGTCAGATCTTAGCATTTAACGATTATACATCCATTGTTAAGATCGTTAAGTCGGAAGCTAGTTAATTTTTCAAGCGTTTAGACCCCCGGCATACTTATATCTAGATCCAATCTCGATGAATCTTTTCTCCACGAATCTAAATGACAACTCGGCTAAGACAAAGGTAGCTAACAAGGCCAGAACAATTGTCACGAAATCAATTTGACTGTTTAATCTGGGCGCGCTTCCGCTAATAATGGTGAAGAGTAATCCGCTCATGATTTGGTGAAAAAGATAAATCCCATAGGATCGCTTACCGAGCCAGATCAATATGGAATTTTTTAAGAATAATTGAGGAAGAGTTCGCGAGAGGTCCGGATCTAAAGCGAGAATGATTAGTGCGCATGAAAAGATTGCAAAGGGTGGATGCAGGTTGGAATTTTCGACCACCGAAAAGTAGCTCCAGACAACGACCGCAAGAAGCGATACGACCGCTCCAACCAGGATAGACACTCTGTGTAATCTTACTTTTGCCGTGAATTTCTCATCGCGCATCAAAATGGCCAAAAGTGCCCCACTAAGAAGCGAATCTCCTCGCCATGGAGTTAAGATAAGTGCTTGGAATCCAGGGGAGAAATATCTAAGTATCGGCGCCAGAATTATAAAAAAAGAAAGAATGCAAATTATTTGGCGCCTAGACGCAGCTCGGACAATCAAGGGGATCAAGATGTAAAATTGCTCCTCTACTGCTAAAGACCACGTTACGCCTAAGTAGTGAGCGCCGAATGTTCCTTCGTAAACCATCGCAAAGTTTTGGGTGAAGGTTGCATACGACCAAAATGACATAGGGTTTGCGGTTAGCCAGTTAAGTGAGTCAGAAGAAAGCGACGAAAATGAAACTAGCAGAAAGAAGCTAAGTAGGATCAGGAAGTAAATTGGAAGAATTCGACAGGCGCGACGGAAATAAAATACAGAGTAATAATTATGTGCGTTGCGATGGTCCCATAATATCCCTGTGATTAAATATCCCGAGAGGACAAAGAATAAATCAACACCCATCCAAGAGAAGGAGAATAAATTTTTTATGGTCGCTAGTGCCGGAACGCTAGAGTTGTCCAAATTAACGCAGTAGTAATGCCAAAAAAGAACAAATAAGATGGCTAATCCTCTTATCCCATCCAGTGTAGCAACTCTTTTCATTTGACGTTGATACGGTTAGATTAATTAGTTAATTGCGTTAAGGCGCGGCGAAGGTGCAGAGACTACTTTAAGAATTACTCCATTAAGCTTTTAGCGTTTAGAAGCAATGCTGCCAAGAGAGTTATATCGAACGGGAACTTGGAATTGTGGTGAGCCTCTCTCAGTTAACAATTGTACCTTTCAGGCATACCGACTTCCGCTCCGTGAAGCTTACATTTGGGCCAAAGGAGTTCAGAGCGAGAGATCCGGGATAATAATACTCCTTGATCTATACGGTTTTCGTGGTATTGGCGAAGTTGCTCCGCCGCCTCATGAGATTGTAGACCGCACGAAATTTTTCGGAGAAGCTAGAGAGAAGTTGGCCTCAATCGACTTTGAGTCAGATCGATTTTTAAGCATGCTCGATCTGGCCAACTTAAATTCACGACTCCGTTGCGGAGTTTCTTCGGCTTGGTGTTCTGCCATGGCCGCACAAAAAGGGGTAAATCTATCTAAATTTTTGGCAGGCGAGGAACGAACTCCAGCGGTCAAAGTCCCAGTAAATGCCCTAATTACAGCGGAAAATTTTGATTCAATCTCGAGGGAGGTAAATTCAGCTATTAGTCAGGGTATTACAACTGTAAAGGTAAAGTGCACCGGGAATAGCGAGCTAGATTTAGCCAGGGTGCAAACTGTTAGGGATCAGTCCAAAGATTTAAAAATTAGGCTTGATCCAAATGGAAAGTGGAGTGAGGCGGATGCCCTTTCTAGATTAGAGGAGTTTGCACCAATTGGTATTGAGTATTGCGAGCAGCCAATCCCTCCAAGCGCATCGCTGGATGCTTTGAAAAAGCTAAAAAGTTTAAGTCCGATAAAGATTGCTTTAGATGAATCTGCGACGGATCTTCAAACGATCAAGAGACTTCTCTCGGAAGGTGCGGCCTCTCACCTAATCTTAAAGCCACAGCGTTTAGGGGGACCTGACAAAGTATATGCAGCTATTAAATTAGCCGAAGCATTTGGTGTCGGGACAACGGTGACCGGAAGTCTTGAAACAGTGGTCGGAACAACAGTTGCGCTGCACTGCGCTGCGTTGATTAAACCTCCAATTCCCGCCGCTGGTATCGGCACGGGGAGATATTTTGCTAGGGATATAGGTCCGCAGCTTCCAATTGAAAATGGGGAGATAACAGTACCGGCAGAGCCCGGACTTTAAGCTTTACCAAATCGCAAAAAGTCACGCTTAAGAGCGGGAAACCTCGGAATACGTTTTAACTCACGCACTAAGATTTCAAAGAGGAATAGAACAGTCGCAAGTAGCACCATGTATGAAAAGAGCGGAAGTTTTTCTACTCTCACATATTTCTGGGCTTGGATCTCTTCGACTGACGGATTTACTTTTCCCCCACTTTCACTGGCTAAACTTTGGAGCGCTGCGATATTAAACCCTTGCCCCTTTCTCTCCCCGAATAGTTCGCCGGATATGTTAAAAGCCACGGGAGTAAGTTTGGTTGTTCCAACCTTGATGTTTAGTTCATGTCTTCCAGCGACCGCATCTGAAACTGTTGCTACATACCGGCCGCGTGAAACACTCACGAACTCAAACTTCTCAACTCGGCCGTTTGGAGCTTTCAGTTCAGCCAGCGCCCCTCCTTGGATCTCGTCAGAATATACCGAAAGATCCAACTTTAAGGCCCCCTTTTCGATATAATATCGAAGATCAAAGCGACTACTTTCGTCACTTTTGCCTTTCTTACTTCGGAGTCCATCGACAATTTCCCCCCAGAATCTCCTAAAAGAGGGCCATTCGACCCAGCGCTGAGACCATCGTCCATTCACGTCGGATGTAAATGCCGTAACCCTGCCCTTTCCATAGCTCCAACTTGCAAGCAGCGGTTCGGCCTGGGCATCAGCGTATGTCACTAACTCGAGTTCTGCGTTCGGCTTGGTCCTAGTTTGCACGTATCCATAGAGTGCTGGAAACGAAGCCACACTGGTACTTTGCTTCTCGCTGGTGCCTTTTCGAACTAGATACTCCCGATTCTCCTTTTGAGTTTTCTCGCCGGTAGCAACTTTGACGTCAGATAGGAATATCTTGGGCAGCGAATTAGCATCAGCAGTTTGATAAAATGCACCACCTCCCGCATTTGCAATTGCGCGCAACTGCTCTGTATCGGTCTCAGACCCTAGTAGTACTGTAGAAACCGTTGCCCCAGATGCTCGAAGCTGATTGACAACTCCGATGTAGTAAAGTCCGGCAGCCGGAATCTTTCCATCAGTCATAATGATTACGTGCTTTCTTCCTGCCTGTACTTGAGACATAGCCCGGCGTGCCTCATCCATGGCAGGGAGTGGGTTAGTTCTACCGGCAGGGTAGAGCCGATCGACTCGATCAAGCGCAATTTCTCGATTTTCGCTGATTCTGCTCATCTTTACAGCGACGAATGGGAGCTCATCGAATCCAATTACTTGGATATAGTCATCGGGTTTTAGATTTTGGATCACGGCGCGAGCAGCATCCTTTACGAAGGAGATTTTATTATCATCGCGCATACTGTGGGATTTATCTAAGACCAAACTTACCGCCACATTGAGCCGCTTTTTCTCAGTTTGTGGCGGAATAAATTTTAGCGGACTTATGGTTTCAATCGGAGTATCGATAAAGCCGCCGAGTCCAAAGCTTTGATTCCCCCCGATCAAAGCGACGCCACCGCCCTCTTTAGCATAACTTTCAAGCTTCTTCGGAAAATCAGACGGCAGAAATTTTAGCGCAACGTTATTTAGGATAATGCTGGAAAATTCTGAGAGCTCTGGGAATTTACTAGATTGTGAAGGTTCGGAGATCTCGCTCAGTCGATAAGCTTGCTCTGAAAGGACCTGCTTTAAAAAGAATGCGTCTTCCTGACCGCCGCTGATTAAAAGCACCTTCTCTTTCCCCGCTCCCGAAATAAAGACCGTTTCCGAGCTGGACGAAAACTCTTTATCTTTGGGTTTTAGAGTTGCAGTGACTTCCTTTATCCCTTCTTTCGATGGATCGCTATTTACAACAAAGAGCTCCTCCGAATTTGGATTGAGAGTAATCTCGCGCTTCTCTAGTGATTTTCCGTCATGCGTTACTTCTAAAATACCGCTTCGGGGTAAATCCGATGAATTTTTCACGGAGACTCGGATCTCGACGCTTTTTTCAGCCGCTGCCACTAATGGCGCGTGGAGCTTTGAGATTAGAAATTGCGACGGTGCAACTGAATTTTTCGGGACAATAGGGAATACCTTTGTTCCGGAACTTTTTAGTTGACCGACAACTTGGCGAAAATCCCCTTTTGTTTCATATCCGTCAGAAATTAATAGAATTGATCCGCTTTGAGTCGAAACCGCCTGAGCTAGGGCGTCTTCTAAGTTAGTTTTCCCAATATCCAATTTTGTCCAAGCACTTCTGATGGTCGAGTAGGATGAAAACATTCCTATAGGAAACGGAACAGGCGCAGATTTTCCGGCAAATGGGAGTATCTGCAATTGAGTTCCAGGTGGGGCAAAATCTGGCGCTTTCTTAAAGAGACTCTCCGCTTGCGATTGATCCAAACTATCGGATATATCAGTAATCAACACTAGATCTGACGTTTCAATCTTACTCTCCAGGTACGGATCGGCGAGACCGACTATCAGAAAGATTAGAGCCAATGATCTTAGGGTAAATCTTACTGTGCTGAATTTGGTGTTAAGCGACAGCCTTTGCTTGCGGTAA
>CAZJXY010000293.1:0-5255 GCA_964549925.1 uncultured Bdellovibrionales bacterium
AAGCACGGGACTGATTCGGGACTTTAAGCCCACCCAATCGAAAAGGGAAGATTTATCATGCAAACAAATACGCCCCTCATCGATAAATTAAATAACGGCTTTTGTGGGTATAAAACCAAAAAATAGAATGGAATTACAATTAATAACCACCGGTTTCCACAGGATTTTCCACATGACTGCGCAAAACCACTGAACAATTAATTTGGCCCATTTTCCGTTACTTTAGGCAACTTAAACTAACTCTGTGCTAAAGTAAATGAAAATCAACAGAAAAATTTTGAGCAGGGATCACCCTCTATCGCGGGTCAATCACCGAACCAGTCATTAACTTTACGCAAGGTTTTTCCCAGAAAACCACCCCTTGAGAAACGCGAATGGTGAACCTGAGTGGCAGCCCGAGCGGCATACAACAGCAGCCCGACCGAGCAGGAATATTCAGGAGTGCTTACTAGATCAATTAGCCCACCAACTCCAGTTGGACGACCAATTCTTACCGGCAAATTAAAAATTTGTTCCGCTTCTTCAGCGATGCCGGTGAGCGCCGCGGTACCACCAGTGAGGATCAATCCGCTTGTCAGAAGTTCGATCGATCCCGATCGCACCAACTCAGCATGAGCCAATTGGAACAGCTCCTCAATTCGAGGTTCGATAATTTCTGAAAGTACGTGCTTCGAGAGAACTCGAGCCGGACGACCACCGGTTGAAGGCACTTCGATTATCTCATCGGCTTTAACCAAGCTGGTTGAAGCAACGCCATGTTTCTTCTTAATCTCCTCCGCTGCTGCGATCGGTGTGCGAAGGCCCGCCGCAATATCGTTGCTTAAATGACTTCCGCCAACTGCCAACACCGCGGTGTGTCTAATTGATCCCCCGTGAAATACCAACAAATCTGTTGTCCCACCGCCAATATCTAAAACACATACTCCAAGTTCGCGCTCCTCTGCTGATGACACTCCCTCGGCAGATGCTAAACTTCCAAGCACAATATCGCGCACGGTTAAACCGCAGCGATTAGCACACTTAACAACATTCTGAGCACTAGCCACTGACCCTGTAATTATATGAACCTTAGCCTCGAGTCGTACCCCGGACATACCAAGCGGTTCTTTAATTCCATCTTGGGAGTCGATGATAAACTCTTGTGGTAAGACATGCAGAACTTCTCGATCTGGGGGTATAGCAACAGCCTTCGCGGCGTCAATCACTCGCTCGATGTCGTGTGGACTAACTTCACGACGCTTAATTCCTACGATTCCGTGGCTATTCATCCCTTTGATATGGGCTCCGCCAATACTCGCATATACAGAAGACACCTCGACGCCGGCCATTGTCTCTGCCTGCTCCACAGCCTGAGAAATCGACTCCACGGTCGACTCAATATTTATCACTACCCCTTTTCGCAACCCGCGTGATTGACTAGATCCCACTCCGATCACCGAAACTTTCGAATCAGGAAGAAGTTCTCCAACAACTACAGAAACCTTGGTAGTGCCGATATCAAGCGCTACAATGGTGTTTGATTTACTCGCCATAACAGCAAATGTAGACAGTGGGGCCGCGAGAGGCAAGAGAATACTGACATTTCTCTACTTAGGCGGGTTCTTCCCCTGTTCAGCACTCTCCCTAAACTTGACCACTGCAAGAGTGTCGTAGGCAAGGTCAATTCCCTTTATCTCCGATACCTTGGGCCCAAATTCCACAAGCAATGACTTTAGTCTTTTACACTCATCACGCAGCACATCCCAGCTGTCATCCTTGAAGGCAAAGGTGGCTTCAAATGGAAACCTCAGAAATTTTACCGAGAGCTCCCCGCTAGCTCTTAATTCTCCCCATTCCACTCCGTATTCTGTGACCTGTTCAATTAGGTCTAAAGCCCGCTTCGCGTATTCGAAACGAGCCCTGGTAAGATCTGGTGAGCTATTTAGCGTTGAAACACCCTTTAACACTCTGAGACGACCGATCCGAGGCTCAAGTTCATTCACTAATGTCCGCACATCTATAGATTCCGGCAACGGACCAAGAAACCCGCCATCCTCTCCGACGAGCCACGGCTTACTCTCCACTAAAGCGATAAACGCAGGAGCGCGCTCTTTTATCGCTATCTCAAAACAACCAAAAGCCAGGGCACTTCCATCTTTACAGCTCTGGACCGTAACATTTTCTACCATGGGATGGCTTTTTAAGCGCGCCACTAACTCGGTCTGGTTTGCTCTCCACCAAACCACTGAGTCTTCAAGCGGAAGAAGCTTTTCAAGCTCAGCTTGGGTTATAAGATCAAGCCCTTTGAAGTGCAGCTCTTTTTTCAAAAGCGGGTCAGAGACATTTTTTTGAACTGCTCGTACACTTCTATCGAAGAGCCGAAACAACCCTTCAGGATCGAGTGTAAAGCTAGCAATTAGTACGATGGCGAGCGGTATTAAAGCTATCCCAACGTATCTCATTTCAATACCGGACCCCACAATCTATCAGCCGGGTCACGATCTCAGTTAGGGACAATCCCGTAGCACCGAGGGCTTTAGGAAAATGACTCATTGCTGTCATTCCTGGGATCGTATTGATCTCGTTTAGATAAATTTTTCCAGTTCCATTTTGATAAAAACAATCGACTCGAGCGAATCCTCGGCACTCAAGCGCAAGATAAGATAACTTTGCAATCCGCAGAATTTCAGCCGTCACTTGCTCTGATAATTTGGCCGGACATTCCAATACTTCCGTACCAAGCTGATATTTGTCGGCATAGTTATACACCTGCTGGCTAGGAATCACCTCACCAGGCGGCGATACGAGTAGCTCCTTATTTCTCGCTTCGGGGCCGATTATTCCGACAAAAATCTCTCTGGCGTCGATAAATTCCTCCACTAGGGCCCCAGGACTGTAGCTTAGCGCCAACTCAACTGCCGGAAGTAACTGCTCCTTAGATTCCACTCGACTCACACCAAAGCTAGAACCTGATGCTGTAGGTTTTACGAATAACTTAATTTTCTTAAACGCCCCTGGGAAGTGCTTCTCCACACTAGCTAGTATTGAATCACCTCCATTCCCGTAATCGGCCTGTGTTAAGGTTAACGACGGAACCACCGGCACGCCATGGAACGCAGCGATCGCCTTGGCATAATTCTTATTCATGCTGGCAGCCGAAGCACTCACGCCGCAACCAACTATCGGAATATCAAGTAGCTGGAATATTGCTTGAACCGTTCCATCCTCGCCGTTTGGGCCGTGAGTCAGCGGAAAAGCGAAATCTATATTTTCGAATAATTTACCTTCCGGTAAACCCGATGCGCTTACGCTTCCCTTAAATGGTGGGAGATCCTTTTTTACTATCTTTTTCAGGTCGGCGGGAAACTTCTCCGGGTCAGCGCGTCTAAATACTTCGGCCCAAGCCCCCTCACCTATATACCAACGACGATCTTTTGAAATCCCAACCTCGATCGGGGTAAAAAGGGATCGATCAAGTACCTCAAGTACGTTTTTAGCGCTACACAAACTAACTTCATGTTCTGGGCTTACTCCGCCAAATACTATCGCGACTCGCTTTAATCCCATAAACCAGACGCTACCAACAAACAATCTCGGGATGCAACTCCAAGTTCTTCTTCTCTCGGGCTATCTGTTGGCAATGCCCGATTACTTTTAGCACATCGGACGCAGTGGCCATACGTGATTCGTTTACAATCCAATTAGCATGCTGCTCTGAAACCTTTGCTCCCCCGACAACATATCCCTTAACTCCGCACTCTTCTAATACTCGCCCAGCTGGCAAATCCGAAGCCGGATTTTTAAAGACCGAACCGGCCGAGGGAAGCTGAAGCGGCTGCGTAGCCTTGCGGTACTCCAGGCAATTTTTCATGGTCGAACTTGTCTTTTGCCGATCACCAGCGGATAATCGAATCACGGCAGAGGTAACAATCGCGTCTTCCGGAAAGCTAGAATTCCGATACGAAAATTGCAAATCAGCTGCCTCAAATCGAATCTCCTCGCCCGAGCATAGCACACAATTAATACTTTGAATCAGCGAGGAAATTTCGGCGCCATGGGCACCAGAATTCATCCGTATCGCACCACCGAATGAGGCTGGGATGCCGGCGGCAAATTCCAATCCAGATAGCCCTTCGTTTGAAAGCTCACGTGCTAAAGTCATCAATGGATAGCTCCCGCCCACCTCAAAGATAGAACTAGAGACCCGCTCGAAAGTTCGAAACCCCTTGCCAAGCTTGATAACGAAGGCATCGACACCTCGGTCCGGAATTAGTAGATTACTTCCGGCACCAAGAATCTTAAATTGAAGATCGTGCTGAAAAAGGAACCGAACAAGATTCCTCAGTTGATCAATCGAATTCACCTCAATCAACTTAGCGATCTCTCCACCGATGCAAAATGTAGTTAATAACTTCCCACTAGTTGACTTAAGCTGTAGACCCGTGGCACGTGCAAAATCCTTAGGGTCCATCACGCCTACTCAGATAACGCCGCAAGAAGCTTTTCCGGGAACTGTCCGATCGAACCCGCGCCTAAGCATACCACTAGGTCGCCCGGTTCACATTCTTTTCTCCAATCGCCAAGCAATTGGTCAGCACTTTTGGTAAAACGCTTGGAAGGGTGAGTAATAGCCTCACATAATTTCTCTGCGCTAATACCCTCAATCGGAGCCTCACCGGCAGGGTAAATCTCCGTGATGGTTAAGTCATCACACTCTGAGAAGGCATTCAAAAATTCTACAAAGCAGCTTTTAGTTCGGGTGTAGCGATGCGGCTGAAATATTACTCGAACCCGCTTGACCTGGTCCCCCCAGCCGGCCCGAATTGCCCGAAGAGTGGCTCTGATCTCAGTCGGATGATGAGCGTAATCATTAATCACAGTGATCCCACGCTCACTCCCCATTACTTCAAGTCGTCGCTTTACCCCGCCGAAGGAGTTTAGCGCCTCAATGATCTTCTCCCTAGAGACCGCAAATTCAAGCCCCACCGCTACAGCCGCAAGAGCATTGGAGGCCATATGCACTCCAATTAGAGGTAACGAGATTGAGCCAAAAAAGTTCTGTTTCAAATAAATATCAAATTCTGTGTGGGTTTTTGAGACTTTAATATCACGAGCCTGCAGATCTGCATCCGGTGAGAGCCCAAAAGTCACCCGACGCTTCTCGTATCGCTCGCCAAGTGCACGAACCCGCGGATCATCGATACATAAAATTGAAACCCCATAAAATGGAACAGCCTTGATGAATGTTTCAAATGATTCTTCCATTTCGGCCAAAG
>CAZJXY010000294.1:0-5234 GCA_964549925.1 uncultured Bdellovibrionales bacterium
GCAACTTGGCAAGCCAAGATTGCGCTCGCCCTACGCCATCGATTTTTTGTCAAAATCAACGGCGTAGGGTTTATTCCGCGCCAAACCCCAAATTCTTTAAAATTAGGGCTAGCTCATCCCTCAAACGAGCTCTAGTTACTATACGATCGATCATCCCGTGCTCAAGAAGGAACTCTGAGCGTTGGAAACCTGCCGGAAGCTTTTGCTTAATTGTTTGCTCGATTACTCGCGGGCCGGCAAATCCAATCAGGGCCTTTGGTTCGGCGATAATAATGTCTCCAAGCATCGCAAAGGATGCTGCTACTCCACCGGTCGTCGGATCCGTAAGAACAGAGATGTAAGGGATATGGGCTGAAGATAGTCTAGCTAAAGCAGCGCTGGTTTTAGCCATCTGCATTAGTGAGAATATCCCTTCCTGCATCCTCGCTCCACCAGACGCAGACACAATTATGACCGGACGTTCCTCTTCAACGCTCAACTCGATCAATCTAGTCAGCTTCTCCCCTACCACCGACCCCATACTTCCACCCATGAAGTTGAAGTTAAAGACTCCCAACATAAGGGGGATATTTACGATCCGCGCTCGCCCACACACAACAGCTTCGATCGATTCAGAGTCCTTTTCAGCACGCTTTAAACGTTCCTTGTATTTCTTGCTGTCTCTAAAATTCAACGGATCCGTAGATCGTAACTCCTTGTCTATCTCCATGAATGAGTGACGATCTACAAGCAGTTGTATGCGTTGCGTCACTGTCAGTCGGAAGTGATACTCACACTTCGGACAAACGCCAAAGTTTCGTCTTAGCTCCTTGGTATAAAGAAACTCTCCGCATCCTGGACACTTGGTCCAGACATCCTCTGGAATCTGAACCTTGTCAGCGCTTTCCCCACTTTGTTTGGGTGCTTTTTGTCTAGAAAACCAAGCCATAAGATTCAGCGCCAGTCAGAATATAAGCTCAAAGTGCTATATACTCTGGCATCGCGAGTTTTTCCTTAACAGCATGGTCAGAACCTCAACGGTTTTGACAAAGTTTTATGCCAGAGTACTTATTTTCTGCGGCAAAAAATGGCTTCGCCATTATTTTGCTCGTCCAACGATAACAGGCTTTGACAGCAAAACCTGTTATCGTTGGGTATAAAAGGTCCCCTTCTTTAGTATAGGTTAGAGCAATGTTCAATTGTGTATGTAGGTGGAATAGGGTAGATCGATGACGGCGAGATCACGCACCTTGGTTATAACTTAGATAAATTGCCGAAATTACGACGCTTTATGGCCCAACTTGCCTCGATAGTCACAAGCCTTGATAGGTTGCTTCAGCCTGAGAGCTACAACGAAGCTGCCCTAAATGGGCTGCAAATTGACTCTGGGTTAAGTGACTTAAGGAAGGTAGGTTTCGCCGTAGACTCAGGATTAAGTGTGATTGACGAGGCAATTGCGTCACAGTGTGGATTATTAGTTGTACATCATGGATTGTATTGGGGAAAACAGTATCCAATCACCGGGGTTCACGGAGAAAAAGTACGGGCTTTAATTAAGGGCAGGTGTTCACTGTATGCTTCTCACCTACCGCTGGATGGAAATCCGGAAGTCGGCAACGCGTTTGAACTCGGACGATTTCTTGGGATCGATGAGCTTAAGCCTTTTTGCTTAATCCACGGCGGTTACGTAGGCGCAAAGGGGGTAAAACCCTGTGGGGTAGAGTCGATTCTTGAGCGCTCCGCATCACTCATAGGGGGTATTAAGCCGCTAACTCTGCTGTTCGGTCCTAGTAAAATTAAAAGCATAGGTATCGTGACGGGGTCGGGTTCCTCTGCTATAACCCTCGCCCACGAGGAGGGGTTGGACCTACTCGTTTCCGGTGAGCCGAAACAGGAAGCGTATCACCTAGCAAAGGAACTCAAGATGAATGTGGTATTCTTGGGTCACTATGCCACGGAAACTTTTGGCGTAAGAGCGCTTGCATACCGCGTCAAGTCAGGATTTGATGTGGAAACGATTTTTATTGATCAACCAACTGGAATTTAAAAATTATGAGGTTTCTAAAGGATCTTCAGCTTAAGGATAAGCGCGTTCTCGTTCGTGTCGATTTTAACGTCCCATTAGACGAACAAAAGAAGATCACAGACGACAATAGAATTAAACAAGCTCTCCCCACGATTAAGCATATCGTTGAAAAAGGCGGAAAGGCGGTTTTAATTTCACACCTCGGACAACCGACTAAACCTGATCCAGAGTTTTCTCTTAAACCCGTGGCACAGAAGCTCTCCGAGTTGTTAGGTAAAGAGGTTACACTCGGAGAAGAGTGTGTCGGACCACGGGCAGAGGACAACACAAAAAAGATGAAGTCCGGCGATGTACTGTTGCTTGAAAATCTGCGTTTTAATCCGGGGGAGAAGAACAACGATCCGGAATTTTGTGCGTTGCTCGCGCGACTTGGGGATGTGTTCGTAAATGATGCCTTTGCCACCGCCCATCGAGAAGACGCTTCGATGGTTGGCGTTCCAAAGCTTTTTAGCACAAAGGCTGCTGGATTGCTTATGCAGAAGGAACTCGAATATTACGAGCGTGCGTTAGTTAAGCCCAAGAAACCTCTGTGTGTGATCCTCGGCGGATCTAAAGTTTCTACCAAACTAGCTGCCCTGATGAACATCTCCGATAAGGCCGATAAACTGATCATAGGCGGAGCCATGGCCAATACTTTCCTTGCCGCTCAAGGTTTGCAGATGGGAAAATCATTGGTTGAGCGAGAATTGTTTCCGAAAGTCATCGAGCTGCTTGCCACTCTGGCCCGTCGAGACTGTAAGGTTTATCTTCCTGTTGACTTTAGAGTTGGACCAGTACTCACAGCGAAAGGCTTGGGACGCGCTGTCCCATCTCTTGAAATGCCGGCTGACTCTATGGCCCTTGATATTGGACCTGCCACAAGTTTGCTTTACGCCGAAGCGATCGTAAACGCCGAAACCATAATCTGGAACGGACCGATGGGTGCCTTCGAAAATGAAGATTATGCCAAGGGGACTCACGATCTAATTGAGGCACTGGCTTCAGCTCACGGGTTAACGGTAGTCGGGGGTGGGGATACCGATGCCGCAATTCATCAGATGCAGCTCGGCCATAAGTTTGATTATATCTCAACTGGCGGGGGCGCTTTTTTGAGCCTACTTGAGGGTAAGTCTCTACCGGCTGTGAAAGCGCTGACGATTTAGAGCGTTCACTTAGATATCAATTTTTAGAATCGCATTAACACAGGCATCACGCAGGGACGCGGGCTCAGAACCCTTGTCAGCTATACTCCGCAGCCTTGGAATTTCATCGTGCGCGCGCCGCCCCATTTCAGCCAGAGCGTTCGCGGCCTCAATCCGCGTATTCAGGGCATTCCTACCGTCCGATAAAACTTCACCAATCACATCGGAGTCGACGATTCTACCAATTGCTACGAGGGCCCGGAGAGCGCTCCTTTGAATATGCTCATGCCTCCAAGGATACGATTGACCGAGCGCAATTTTTCCAATCCGCTGTGCAAGTTGGTCAGCCTGGCGACCAGATGCTGCGCAAGTCTCAATTGTTTTTTGCCACAGGTCCAAATCTTCAGATTCTTCAAATATTCTCGCGCAACTATTCACTATCGATCTGATCAGATTAGGCTCAAGGTTCTTAAGGGTATCTTTGGCCTCAATGATAGCTGAAAGTGTCGCCATGCGGAAATTTACATCCGTAGGCACACTTCTACTCAAACCTCCAATAGCCTGGGCAACTCCGGCAGGCCCAAGCTGTGCAACTGCTCGTCCTGCTTCGCAGCAAACCCCCAGATCTTTATCCCGCAAATTTCTCAAAACCTCGATTGCCAAATCCATCAAAACTGGTTCTCTTTTGAACAAGATCCCCGCAAACTGCAGACCGGCCTTTCGTTCGTCAACGTAATTCCCTTGCAATAAAAGGATCACGCCATCGTAATCCGAGGGGCTCTTAAAACTCCGTTGAAATTCCTTTGGATGAATCTTTGCAGCTTCGACGAAACTTTTTAGTGCCTCCATTGCGAGTGCCTGGATCGGCGAGGGGCTAAAGGCAAATGCAATTGATGGGCGATCATTCTTATATCCTGGTTTGAGCACTAGCGGAGTATCAGAAATCAACCCGGTTGCCCGTAGTTCTTCCACAATAGCCGGAGCAATTGACATGACATCTTTCGGCGTAACCCGTAAATAGGATTGAAGCACCCTTAATTTTTTTGCCTCCAGCTCACGATCGACAAATTCCTCACTAAAGAGAGTTCGGAGTAATTTTGGCACTCTCCTGCTATCGATCGGATTTGCAGCTAAAATGTCCAAGGCTAGGCCGATCGCCCCACTCTTCCTACCCAGTTCACAAACCGCTGCTCTAGCTAAAGTATCTTTATCTCCCCCAGCCTGTTGGAAGGCGCGGAATGCAGCTACCCGCTCGCTAACGCTAATCGAATTGAAAGACTTCTCGATTATCGGCAAACAATTTGCAGCCAAAGGTCCGAACGCAGCCAGTGTGTTCAATACAGCAACACGAACATCACAGCTACTTTCAGCTCTGAAGCTCTTGGCTATACAACCAGCCGCAATTGGAATGTCCTCGTTTGGTAACCTAGCTAGAGCATTTGCGCATTTAATCCTGGTAAAAGGATCGGGCTGCTGACTCGAATTCAAATTCCCCAATAATGATGTTAACGAAATATCCCCTGTGGCGAATTGCTCAAGCGCGAGTCCGGGCTCGCGCATAATATTGAACCCGGATAAATCTTCAAAAGTTAGAGCTGGGGACGGCACACGCAGGGCATCAGACCCATCCTCAGAAGCCCCGTCTAGACTACGACAAGTGTCGGGACGATGTCCCGGTTGGTGGTTTTCAGGAGGGTACGACATTTATCGAATCAATATAGCTAACTGGCCACTCCAATTCAAAAGATTTATCTCCCCCGGGCCAGGGCGCACAGTAGCCAACGTAATTACCCAATTTAACTCAATAAATTATAAACCCAGAAAGTAAAGGGAAGGTCGAATTTGAACGACCCAAATATAGCAACGGTAATTCCCCACGGACCGGGTCAAACGAAGCAAGCAAGGCTTTATACTCAGTCACAGTCAGTTTTTCCTTAACTGCGTGGCCAAAACCTAAACGGTTTTGAAAGATTTTTGTGACTGAGTATTTGTTTTCTGCGGCAAAAAATGGCTCCGCCATTATTTTGCTCGCCCCGCGATAACATGTT
>CAZJXY010000295.1:0-5219 GCA_964549925.1 uncultured Bdellovibrionales bacterium
CTTAACTCGGATCTTTTTTAAGGAGAAAATGTTATGAGATTTAATTTTAAAACGCTAATGATTGCGTCACTAATACTCTGTGCGTCCATCGCCAACGCTGAAACCATTAAGGCACCTGCTTTTGCTCTAAAAGATCAAAACGGGAAAGAGGTGAAGCTCAGTGACTTTTCCGGCAAAACGGTAGTGTTGGAATGGCTAAACCCGGACTGCCCGTTCGTTAAACGCCATCACAAAGCTGGAACGATGGAATCTTTGGCCGCAAAATTTGCACCCAAGAATGTCGTTTGGCTGGGAATAAACACCACCTACTTTATGGGGGCAAACGATAACAAGGAATTTATCGAGGAGTATAAGTTGTCATATCCGGTACTAACTGATTGGTCTGGAGAGATTGGGAAGGCCTATGGCGCTAAAACTACCCCTTTTATGGTAGTCATAAATCCAAGCGGTGAGATTGCCTACGAAGGCGCGATTGATGATGATCCTAGAGGTGAAAAGGAGCAAATTGCCAGAATAAATTACGTAGAGAAGGCATTAGAGCAGCTGCTATCAAAACAGCCGATCGAGGTGGCTTCCACTAAGTCATATGGCTGCTCGGTAAAGTATAAAAGCTAACATTTTAGGAAGTTTAGGCTTAGTGGAGTAAGACTCGGGCTAGTGCTAAACTTCCTATGTTGTTTACAGCAAAGTGTAGCTAAATTATGGCCCTATCATCTGATCCATCAGGAGAGGTTAGCGCTTCTCGAGAGGACTTGTACCGCGCCGAAGCGGCAAATCGACTTCTCGATTTTCCTAACCCGCACTTAATTTCTGTCGAGGGGAGACAGAATCTAATGACCAATCTTTTACGCTATTATGGCTGTAACCCTTCGGATACCCGTTTTCACCAAGCAATTATTCGACTGAGCGAAGAGCCAATATCATTTCAAGATGTCCAGCTAGCCGCAAGGTTTGCTGTAGCCGGTGACGAGGGTGAAATAAACGAAACGCAATCAGGTCGTGCCCAGTATAATCGGCTAATAGCTGCGGCGATCGGACTAAATGGTCATGGAGATGATCTAACTAACGCCTCGTTACACGGCTAACTGCGCAGTCTTCAAGCGCTTTCATCCTATTGATTTAGACGCCACCTTAGGCCTAGTATCGCGCCTTCCGGTAGATTGAAAAAAGGTTTTTAAGACTCTCATCAAGCACATCGTTTGGGGAAATTTTCTGCTACCGATCAGGGTGGTTTAATCTTGTAGTTTCAAACTACACAATTAAAGCCACTCTGCTCACCAGGAAATGCACTCCGGACAGTTTGGCTGACAGAGATCGGATGTTTCGCGAGCACCGACGTAGGCGCGTCTTACGTCGGTGCTCCTCCGAATAACTTAGGCTTAAGCACAGTTCGTGGAAACAGCACCTGCGGAATGCTACTCCACGAACTGATGTTGGGTTGATGTGGTAGTCGTAAGCGGCGCTAGGTCGAGGTTCGATGGTAGCGTGCGATGACTGGTGTAGCCGTGGCTTCTGCACTATGTTGGCGCGCGATTTCGTTGAACTCCCTGGTACCCCCAGCTAAGCGACTGCCCTCCCCAACCTACCGTTTAGGAGACTTGATCGGGTAACTGAGCCAGTAACCCGCGTCAGGATCGAACAACTCCCGGTGCGCTCTGCTTTTTTAGCATCGAGCGTAAAGGATTGTTCGATATAGGAACGGTAGTAATTACGGCACAAGTGCAGCCTGTGCCAGTCTCCGGCGTCTCTGGTCGTGCAACCGTCCCAGAGCGCCCCTCAACCGATGAGCCGGCAAAAAGTAACACTTTTTCTGCTCGTTGGTGCTTAGAACCCGCTGGATGCTACAAGCTAGAGCAAGGATATGCCGACCCTTGCTAAACTAGGTTCTCCTGCCAAGACCTAGCACCGCTCTCTCACCCGGTCTGACCCCCAGGGATTGAGATCGTAGCGGTTCTACTAGCAAGTGGCTGAAACGCGGTAGGTTTTGAAGTTGTGACCCTGGCGACTCACGCTTCAGAACCCGGTGGGAAGTGGTGCCTAGAGGAAAGCCTTTGGCATTCCTCGAACGCACCACTTCCCCGCCGTTTCAACTAGGTGCTTTCGGACAAGGGAATTTTTCCCATGGTTTTAATAACAATCTACCGGACACCTTTCATCTTGTTGATACAATTGGCAAAGTTTGCGGTCCATTTTTGTAACACTTCTCCGAAATCGAAGCATAACTCTTTATAGGCAATGCGTTAAAGCTTGATGGCTGCCGAGCCATCCGGTCTTTCTCGCCAACGAATAACAGAAGCACAGTTCGGAAAAAGTCCAGGAACAGAGATCGTCTTTTTTCAAGATTGAAAAAGGATCGGCAAGAATTTTGTCTAAAAGAATTTTTGCGAAATTGTCTGAGGCAAAACTAGTTCTTTCTCCGATATCTGGGTGTGTGCATGAGATAGTGGGAGGTGGAAATGAGAAAAGATTCTCGTATCAAAAATCAGCAGGGCTCGACAATGGTTGAGTTCTCCATGAGTGTTGTAGCCTTTGCATTTTTAATAATTGCTTCGTCTCAAATCGCTTTGGCAGGGTACCGCGCTGTGGCATTAAACTACGTCGCTTCATCAACCATGCGCTGGGCAATCCTTGGAAAAACACTCCCTGGCCTGAATCGAGTCCAATCAATTGAGAAGACTGCCCGAGATGCGGCCAGGACCTATGGAATAACTCTCAGTGCCACTAACATTCATGTTTGCCCCGCCTCCAATCCAAGCTGCCCACCAGGGACAGAATCTGCCGGGCAACCAAGAAGTTCTATAGTAATCTCGCTTACCGCCCCAACAAACCTAATATTCGGGGGGTTCACAGTCACGCCTTCAGCCAGAGTGGTAGGTACAAATGAACCTTAAGTCATTAGCAAAACATCTTAGGACACGCGCAGGCAGCCGCGGTGCCGCCATGCTTGAACTGGCCCTAATTACTCCTGTAATTTTTGCGCTCTCTTTCGGCACATTTGAACTCGCTAAAGTTCAGCGCACTCAACAGATGATGTCTTACATCAGCAGTGAAGCGGTGCGGCTAGTATTTCAACGCTGTACAGCCTATGGAGCTCCGTCATTGCAGGCCTGCGTTAATCAAACGGCTTTAGATATCAATAGCCAAGCAGCAACAGCCCTGCCAGGAGCAGAAGTAGTACTGAGCGTCTACCAATTTAACTCGCCTGTTCCTGCAGATCGAAATCAAGACTTTGTTCAATTAAGCGTGATAAATGGAGTTGAGCTTTCTAATAGCAATCCCGCAACAGCCGGAAAAACCCCTGCAGGGCGATTATCAAGGTACACACCGCCCCTTGATCCAATGAATACAGGAAATCCAGATCCTAACTCCGATTTTTTCAGACATATCGCCCCGTATGGTTCAACACCACCGATTCAAACTCCACCCATCCCGGTATTTCCACTCGATTCAGTGCGTCGCACCAATCGATTTATCGTGATCGCGGAGGTTTATTATCGTTACCTTCCGAAGGTTGGTGGATCCGTTCCGTATTTTACTGTTTTTACCAAAGAGTTGTATGAACACACGATTCTGTAATCAATCTGTGCGTGGATCTAAATTCACGAGTGCATCGCGGTCCGAGGAACGTGGTGCATACGTGGTGCTGTTTGCCGGAATAATTGTTGGATTTTTTACGCTGCTTGCCCTAGCAGTCGATACAGCACATCGGCAACGAATAAAACTAGTGCTGCAGCGCTCCGTAGACTCCGCAAGCGTGGCAGCCACAAATTTATTGGAGCAACAGAGCATAGGTGCAATTCGGGACGTAGCGAAGCAAGTGGTGATTGACAATTTAACACGTTCAGGTGTCCCAGTAGACCCGAATGAAATCAGTGTCTCATTGATAACCCCTCCGACTAGCTCCGAGCCAAGACAGGCAATGGTCCGAGCCACCGTTCGGCCCGAGCTTTATTTACTTGGCCCTTTTGTTGGATATCATCCTGACTTAACAGCTGATGCAACAGCAACAAACGTAAAACGAACTGTTGCCCTTGTTCTAGATCGCTCTGGCTCAATGAACGGAAACGCACCTTGCGACACCGGTTCTTGTTCCAAGATCGATGCACTTAAATATGCAGCCAAAAGATTTGTCGAGCTCTTTGGAGGTGACGATCGACTGGCGTTAATCAGCTTTTCGACTGCTGCCACCGTAGATTACAGCATGACTCGTCGTCCGGACATAAATCAAGTCAAAAACATAATAGATAACCTGGATGCGGAGGACTCAACAAATACCGGAGATGCTCTGAATCTTGCGATCCAGGAGCTGAATTCCTCGGTGAATAATGACCTAACTCCATCTGATTTGGCCGCTGTCGTGCTAATCACAGATGGCGCGCCACGAGCACCGAACAGTCCACCAGGGATTACTAGTGCTTGTAGTACAGCATTAAACGGTTGGATAAGACCTCCTGATACATCGCTCTCCAATACCGATTTACGAGAGATTGTTTATGCTATACAGCGCAGCGACGCTGTAAGAACAACCGAAGTCGGGACAGCTGCAACCGGCCTTTTTCCACGCATATTTTCTCTCGGTATCGGCATGGCCGGAGTACCGGTTGCATCGGCTATGACAGCGTGCCCTCCGACAAATCCGAATCCTCAGGACTTTTTCCGTAATGACCCATTCCAATGTGAATCAACCGACAATTTTGCAAAGGACTACATCCTGGCTCGGCTTGCAAACGATCAGGCGCTGATGAATGGGGACCCAACCTTGACGCCCCCGCTACCGCCGCATCCTGAGTATCCCAGTGCTTGCGTCAACCTTAGAAGTACCATTGTCGGACGACCAAACGGCCAATATTTCCCAATTACGAATTTAAGTCAGCTTGATACGGTACTCCAAGCCATCGGATCGAATTTAAGAGCCAGATTGAGCGAATAGTTCCGGTTCCAAAAAATCCGCTGTCTTTCCAATCATCTAGCTACTTGTACTTCCCTCCCCCGGTGATTATACTTTCGCCCGCAATTAGGTATAAGCGGTAACCAGTACCTTTTTTGTCACTATTCAATTAGGAGGTTAGCGTGATTTCAGCCGAATCGCTCTCGCGAAAGTACGGAAATTTTGTCGCCGTCGACAATGTCTCTTTCAAGATAGAAAAAGGTGAAGTCGTCGGACTACTCGGCCATAACGGCGCCGGTAAAACCACAATCATGAAGATGCTAACCGGATA
>CAZJXY010000296.1:0-5212 GCA_964549925.1 uncultured Bdellovibrionales bacterium
CGATCAGTTATTTGGGCGGGTATAAAGCCGTCGGAACTTTGGTCTATACCTGGCCTGATGCGTACAAAAAGGCTTTGGCCGCAGGCGAAATATTAAGGACAAGACTTTCCGATCTTGGACTTAAATTCGATGAGATCTTAACCGAAGTGGTTGGCGTAAACTCCTGCCACGGCGCCCTAACCGACACCGATGATCCAGAAATTCCGGAGGTCACATTTAGGGTTGGAGTACGCGGTGAAGACAGAAATGCGGTCTCTCGATTCACACGAGAGATAGCACCCCTTGTTTTAACTGGTCCGCCATCAGTTACCGGCTTTGCAGGTGGACGCCCAAGTGTACAGCAGATTGTTGCGTACTGGCCCGCGCTCATTCCAAGGGATTTAGTTAAGCCGGTATTACAGTATCTATAGGAGCAAATAACGATGAAAAAGATACGGCTGATAGATATTGCTCACGCACGCTCCGGAGATAAAGGAGACACGGCTAACATTGGCCTAATCGCTCTAAACTCCAAAAACTATCCCGTCCTTCAAAAGCACGTAACGGCTGAGAAGGTAAAGAAACACTTCTCTGGGATATGCCTCGGAAAAATGGAGCGCTTTGAATTACCGAACCTCGGGGCTCTAAACTTCTTACTCCACCAAAGCCTAGGCGGGGGAGGCACTGTGTCTTTAAAAACCGATGCTCAGGGAAAGACCTATGCTGCCGCGCTTCTTAGAATGGAGATAGAAGTGCCTGATAATGTTGAAATTCATCCCTGGCGCTAGCCTTATTACCTATAACTCGTAACCATTCAGCACATCATGTAACTCTTCAGATTTTGTCCTGAATCAAGGCATGTTTGATTTGGCTGACCGAGACATTACTTGTTGTAAGTCGCAGGGAGGCCAAATCAAACATAACGCAGAGTCAGGGCAAAAGCTGAATAGTTACTATAACTCTTTACCAAACCCTTTGATTTCGTTATGAATAGCCCGGTCAAACGGGCTTTAATAGCCCCGTAACGGCTGATTCGAAATTTTATTAAATTTGTTGTTCTGAAGATCTGGCTGCACGGCTTTTTTTGTCAATGCTGCCACACACTTACTAAATGGAGTTAGTTATGAAAAGAAACGGGATTGTGCTCACTGCTATACTTGCACTCCTTACCATACCTTTAATCACCTCTACCGGGTTCGCTTCAGAAGCTGAGCTCCACATTCCGTCATTGGATGTCCCATTTAATCTCTTCGGAAGTCAGATCTCGGGATCGACTCTTCTCTCCTACGGAATAGTAGTAACGATTTTGGGACTCCTTTTCGGTTTGGTCGAGTTTACAAAGATCAAAGCTCTACCGGCTCATAAGTCAATGCTGGATGTCTCAGCCTTAATCTATGAAACATGTAAGACCTACCTAATGCAGCAAGGTAAGTTCCTGATCGTTTTGGAGGCTTTGATCGGTGGATGTATTTTCTACTACTTCTCAGTGCTGCTTAGTATGGAGCTCCCTAAAGTGCTGCTTATCCTAGCTTGGTCAGTACTTGGTATCCTAGGATCATTCGCGGTTGCTTGGTTCGGTATAAGAATCAACACATTTGCAAATAGCCGCACGGCTTTTGCTTCTCTTCAAGGCAAAGCTTATCCGGTAATGGATATTCCGTTAAGAGCCGGGATGTCGATCGGGGTTCTATTAATCTCCGTCGAACTCTTGATGATGATTATCATACTTCTCTTTGTGCCTGCCGAAAGTGCCGGTGCCTGTTTCGTTGGATTCGCTATCGGTGAGTCGCTGGGTGCCTCAGCACTTCGTATCTGCGGCGGTATCTTTACTAAAATCGCAGACATCGGTTCAGATTTGATGAAAATCGTATTTAACATCAAAGAAGACGATGCGCGAAATCCTGGAGTTATTGCTGACTGCACCGGAGACAACGCCGGTGACTCAGTCGGACCAACAGCTGATGGATTTGAAACCTACGGTGTAACCGGAGTCGCTTTAATTAGCTTTATTGTCCTCGCCGTTGGAATGACGCTTGGCGCAGACGGAAGACCGGTGGCTGGAGTTGGAGCTCCTGAGCTTCAGGCCCGATTAATCGTCTGGATCTTTTGTATGAGGATCCTTATGGTCGTAACTTCCGTACTTTCTTACTTTATCAATCGAGCCATCTCGAAAGCTAAGTTTGGACAGTCTGTTAAGTTTGACTTTGAGGCCCCTCTTACATCACTCGTTTGGATTACCTCTTTGGTTTCCATCGCTGTGACGTATTTAACCAGCGACCTTTTGCTCAGAGATTTAGGCGAAAATCTGTGGTGGCAGCTCTCGACGATTATCAGTTGCGGAACTATCGCCGCGGCGTTAATTCCGGAATTCACCAAGGTTTTCACTTCGGCTAAATCAAAGCACGTGACTGAGATTGTGAACGCTTCCCGTGAAGGTGGGGCTTCTCTGACCATCCTTTCAGGCTTGGTGGCGGGAAACTTCAGCGCCTTCTGGAAGGGAACGTTAATGGCCGGACTAATGTACGTAGCTTATTGGACCTCATTACATGGGCTTAGTGAGTTCATGATCTATCCGTCTGTATTTGCTTTTGGATTGGTTGCCTTCGGATTCCTCGGAATGGGTCCAGTTACCATCGCTGTAGATAGCTACGGACCGGTCACTGATAATGCTCAGTCTGTTTTTGAGCTTTCTCAAATTGAGAGCATTTCAGGCATTAGCCAAGAGATTGAGAAGGATTTCGGATTTAAGCCGAATTTCCATGGCGGAAAAGAATACCTTGAAGAGAACGATTCTGCTGGTAACACCTTCAAAGCGACTGCAAAGCCGGTGCTAATCGGAACAGCCGTAATCGGTGCAACCACTATGATCTTCTCGATCATACTTCTGCTGAATCTAAAGCTCGACCTGATTGAACCAAGAGTGCTGCTCGGCTTAATCATGGGTGGAGCGGTAATTTACTGGTTTACTGGCGCCTCGATGCAGGCTGTCACAACCGGTGCTTATCGTGCGGTTGAGTACATTAAGAAAAACATCAAGCTAGAAGGCGTAACCAAAGCCTCAGTTGAAGACTCCAAGGAAGTAGTAAAAATCTGCACTCAGTTTGCCCAAGCTGGGATGTTAAACATCTTCGGAGTAATCTTCTGCTTTACCTTGGCATTTGCGTGCTTTGATCCAACTTTCTTTGCAAGTTACCTAATCTCTATTGCAATCTTTGGCTTGTACCAAGCAATGTTTATGGCTAACGCCGGAGGAGCTTGGGATAACGCCAAGAAGGTGGTTGAGGTTGACTTAAAAGAGAAGGGAACCCCACTCCACGCTGCAACGGTCGTAGGCGATACGGTTGGTGATCCGTACAAGGATACCTGTTCTGTGGCGCTAAATCCGATCATCAAGTTTACTACGCTATTTGGATTATTGGCTGCCGAAATCGCAGTTGAAGCCGGCCCGGTAAAGATTTATATCGGCGCGGTTCTATTTGCGATCGGGTTGATGTTCGTGCTTCGCTCATTCTACGGAATGAGGATCTCAAACGAAGCTCGTGCATCTCGTAGCACTAAGAGCCAGATGTCTAAGGCGGCCTAGTTCTACCCTTTTTGCATGCTTCGGGGGGATTCTACCCTTTTTGCAAGGGACAACCTTGCAAGGAAGGAGCTTTAGGGGCTAGTGACCGTAATAGCCCACTGGGGTTGAGAAGGGTCGAAAGAGTTACCTAATAAACTTTAAGCTCTCAAGAAATCTACGGGGGATAACTTCGTATGCAACCCTTTCAACCATCGGCCTAAGCCTTAAGCGTTCCAGTGTAATGATGCCTTGATTAACTAGCGGCTTAAGAGCTTTCTTCAATAAGCTAAGTTCAGGAGGACGGCGAATCGCGGTTGAGGCAACCGTCGCGATCAGTTTCTCAGAAAAGTTCCGCTCTGGGCTTGAATTTATGTAAGATTGCTCGAAAGATCCGACTTCATCCGACAACGGACGGAGCTCGATTGATTTAACCCTCTCTCTGACGCGTTTATAATCATCTTTATCAGTCGCAATCTGATCGAGTTTCGAGATTATCTCCTTTATCTCGAGCGATTCTAGAACCCACCCCCCACCTCTAGCTTTAACTCGCTCAGCCGGTGCTCCGAGCGGGGTGACAAGCACCGGGGTGCCCATACTCCAAGCTTCATCGAGAGTTAGACAATACGTCTCCGGGCAAATTGACAAAATTGAAACCAGATGTGGATTAGCCTTATTGAATAATTCTCTTAGAGTCTCTCGAGTGTAGCTGCCGTACTGCTTCACGTAATTTGGAAGCTTTCCAAAAAACTTCCCAATCACTGACCATTCCACTTCCGTCCCATTTGGGAGTCTCGTAGTCTTTACCAGCTCCTCAATTATAAGCTGCCCCTTATGCTGCGGGATAAACCCAAGAAATGTTACACGCAAAGGAGCGAAACTGATATCGGGAAGTTTATTCGACGGAGATTCATTTCCAATTTCAATCCCGTGGGGTGAGATTTTCCACTCATACCTTTCGCCTAAAATTCTATCGAAATAGGAAGCGGTAGATTGTGAGAATGCAATTCTCTGCTTGGCATTCATAATTAGGTCGCGAGTTAGATCTCTGTAAGACTTTATATAATCTTCACCAAAGCCGCAGGCAGACTTACATTCATGCCCGCTGCAGTGCTTTCGCGTCGGGGTCAAAAGATTCACTCGCGGACAGATCATATAAAAATCATGGAATGACACAATGTAGTTGCCATGAGCCTTTAGCGCAGCTAGAAGTTCGGCAGAGTTTAATCCTCGCGAATGGTGAAGATGCACCACTTCAAAAGCCTTGGGCTGGATCAGCATCGCCAGATTGGTCACCCTGACATCGAAAAGTAGCTCGTAATCAAAGTCTGGATAATGCGCCGTTAGAAAAAACACGACCCCATGTCGCACTAAACTCCAATGCGCCGCCCGTTTCTGTTTTGAAATGATATCTAAGACATGAAGCTCTGTGCCTCCGAGCGGATGGTGACGCGGATGCCTTGGACCATTATGTAAAACGTGAAGCACGGTTCGCTCGCTTTGAGCACACCACTCCTTTACCATTTCAAGTTTGATTCGTTGATGAACCGCATGCAGGGGAAAAGCTCTACAAAACCTGCCCACATCCCCAAAGTATGTCGGATGCCGTCGCTTTATCACTTCGGTACCGGCAGCGCTTAACTCCGAACGCGCCGATTTAAAACTCATATTACC
>CAZJXY010000297.1:0-5205 GCA_964549925.1 uncultured Bdellovibrionales bacterium
CGAGATGATTACATGCGATTTGCCTTGGATTATCGGATAGTGCTTCTTCAGGATACAAATTCAGTCGGCATTGACGTTTCATTGGCAGCTCTTCCTTATGAGAAAGAGCTGATCGAGCGTGCTTCAGAATTCGATTTTGGGAATGAGATGCGGCTGCGTACATGTAGCGCGGAAGATCTCGTGATTTTAAAATCCTATGCGGCTAGGGATCAGGATTGGTTTGACGTTCGGAATATACTGGTACGGGGTAAGGGAAGATTAGATCTTGGGTTAGTTAGGTCCATCGTCGAACCACTTGCGGAATTAAAAGGAGACCCAGAGCTGCTGCCAAAGTTAAACCGTCTTATCAAGGAAACTGGGAACTGATTTATTGATTCCTCCAATTTGACTAGGGAGCAGAAGGAACGCTATCATCTCCACGTTAAGGGGGCGGTCCGTACGATTCATTAGGAGTTAATCATTGCACACGGATCATTCACCCATCGCGCCACGAAATAACCTTCCAGATCCGGTATCGATTGATCGTCGTGACGCACTGAAATGGATTGGGTTGACCGCGTTAGCTGTTCCGTCACTCGAATTGATTTCCGGGTGTGCTCAAAAGCCGGAAGACTATACTTTTGATCAAGTTTTAGATCAGCTTCACGCATCTGGATTCATCATTAGAGAATCAAAACAGCTTGGATCAGAAACCGTAGTAGTAATCGGCGATATTCATAATCGAGATGTACAGTTAAAAAACTACGCTGATATTAATCGAATTAGATCTATTTTCCCATTTGACACAATCTGCCTGGAGCAATTTTGGAAGGGGTTTCCCAAAAATGCAACGTCAATCCAAGAGGAAACCTATAAAGTAGTGGATCCAAGCCTGATTGGGAAACCCAACGACTACTCACTCCTCCCTTACTACCAATTTTTCGGACACTCTGACCTTCGATGCATTGGTGGATGCTCTGAAACTTCCGCTGTTGAACAAAATATTGTCAGCGACTTGATCCATAATTACACCAGCATTGAAGGCAACGTTTCGACTAACCGAAAGGCCTACATCTTAATCCAGGATGGTCAGCCTTCCCCTCTTTTACAACGGATAAATCGCTGTTCAGACTTTGTCCACAACCGTTATCCTGACTTTCCAACACTAGATTTATCCAAGGTTCATCCTCTGGTTCAGCAGAAAGATCGTCCGACACCACCCAAGGGAGCGTTAGGTTTTGATGTGAGCGACGCCGAATATTTAGGTCATTTCAGGGAGAGATTGTTGGCATGGTTGGATCGTAACTGGAGTCCTGTGAAAAACTCTTTTGCCGTGTCCGAGTTATGTAGTGATATGCGACAAAGTGGTTCGAGCAGGGGATTGATACTCTTTGGAATCGCTCACACCTACAGAGAGCTGACTCAACCAACGATTCAGGATTTACTAGCGGAACAAAACGCAAGCTATATCGTTATCGATACGATATCGAAAGATCACCCGGGGATGCGGGAGCTATTTTCCCGTCCGCAATTTGAAAGGTAAGTGAGAATTATAGCCACCCAATTGGATAATATGCTACCAGGCCCCAAGCGGATACATTGCATCTCCCCCAAATACTGCTAATTCAGCATCTGCAAGTGTCACCTCGCGCGGGTAGTCTGCCGAGTCATAAAGCATCTGCGGACCAGTAAACACCATGCATTCCGGATAAGATAGATTCATCGATAACTTTCCACGGCTGGTTTGAAAGTGTGCTGAAAAATTGCTTGGCCCGTATTCAGTGAACTCTCTAAATGGAACCTCCTTCCAAGAATCAGAGTCAGGGTCGTAAGATTTCGCGAAACACTGAGCTTGTCCACAGTTAAGATCTTCTGTGTATGTAATTACCCCAACATGATCGACGGTAAAGGCTGTAACCTTCGGACTTTCAGTAAAATACGCAAATTCCTTTTCTGGGGCGCTGAGCATCAAAACCTCGCGCTCAGCCGCTGCGGACTCCCCCTGTTTAACAGCAACGCTCCAGATTCTGCGATGCGCATCCGCAGATTCTTTGAGCGCATGAATGACGATTGATGCCATAGCGTCAGGGGTCAATTCTACATCGCCAAGCGCAAATTTAAGGGTACCATCTTCTCCTTCAAGCGCACGGAAGCGAAAGCACTCCGGACTCTCCGGATTGTCGCCACACTTTATCGTCACCTGCGCCGTTTCAATCATCCCTGCAGTTTTATCCGAAGGTGCGACATAGATTTTAGCATTAGGAATATGACCGAGTGTCGTCAATATTTCTCTAAAAAACTTAAGATCGTGATCCACTAAGTTGGCTACATCCATTTCCCCCTTGATTGACACCGGGACCCAGTAATTCGCCTCTAGGGTTGAGGGGTAACGTTCTGAATACTTGATTCGCACTCCCAGAAATGGGTCACCGGGTTCCATTCCGTATTCCTCGGCCTTGATATCGAGTCGTCTTAATTTTAGCTCTTGGTCCTCCAGAACGGCCCTGGCGCGTAAACTCTCAGCTGTGCGAAAGGCCGCGTCTATCACAGCAGGAATATCAGATAATGTTCCAAGTGGCGGTTCATCTATATATCCAGGACGTAAGGTATCGGCCAATGTAGGATCAATAAAGGTTGCGCCGC
Source organism: uncultured Bdellovibrionales bacterium (assembly GCA_964549925.1). Lineage (GTDB taxonomy): Bacteria > Bdellovibrionota_C > UBA2361 > UBA2361 > J135 > CAZJXY01. The sequence goes on from CAZJXY010000297.1 coordinate 2,623, forward strand.
CTAAATTCACAAAGCTGCCATCGCCTCGAGCGTAAAGATCAATAAACAACTTTTCGGCCGAAGGCGGCACCTCTGCGAATGCGTTACTGATCCTAGCGCCGATCATACGCTCCTGTGGATTCGAGTCCACTCGAGTAATCTCGAAATGGTAGTGCGGCGGAATGTTAAAGATCCTTTGATAGATCCCTTCCAGTTCGGCAAAACGCCCGGCGTCTTTAAATTCAAGCTCACCTGAAGTGCTATCGATCTCCAGTAAATCGCTAGCCCTATTATGCAGAGCAGGCAACTCCTCGGCGTATGGGTGGACTATGCCGTAGGTGGAATCCGGATCCTGGCTTGGGCCTTTGGCACAGCCAAGCAGGGTCAATCCGGCAAGTGCTACCACTGCACCTGTGCCGGTCTCTGTATTTGGTCTACGTTGGACGACGAGATCTTCTTGTAATCCCATTGTTCACTCCCTCTTAAAAACATCGCATACGGTTCACTGCATATCATATAAAACTTGGATACCACCAACCAAAAATTTCCATATCCGCTCTCGCTTCAGCCAGAAAGTATCTCGTTATAAACTACACTAACTCCCAGAAAATACTTGGGGAGTTTGCCCCGCTTTTTAGTCCGAATCTCCGCTTTATTTTGGGCTTAAAGTCGGATATCTTCCGCACTTCGCCTTTGGGCTTTAGAATAGTAAGGTCGTAGTTTGCAGTCTGATCTGAACAGATTCGCGCGAGGTGCTGTCCTAGCGATTGGCGCAGTTGCGTCTTCAGCTTGCTCTGAACCAGAGAAATCTTCCTCCGAATTACAGGCTCTTGAACAGGCGCACTCCGTGCGTATTGCGCTCCAAGATATCAGCGGAGCAGATTGGCTCGATGCGAGGTTTGATTGGGATCATCCTTCGCTACCGCGCAGTTTTAATGACAATCCGCCATGTGTCTATGTTCCAGGAACGGGGGAGAGAGGTGGGGCGTTCTTTCATTACCCAGCGGACGAAAAACACTATTGGAGGCTTTGTAGCGAGCGCGAAAAGGGATTAATGCATGTAGGAAACGGCAGATCTAGTATCCCTTATCGATCTCAACTGCCTCCGCTGGTTGAAGAGCTAAAGGAGATTTTATCAACCGAGCAGCTGACAAGTTTTCTTGAAGCATTTAATTACTTGAACGCTGCATTTGATCGCGATATCCCGATCGCAGTGTTCAATGAGTCCTGTATCATTCACGAATTGGTACACCTAGATGAACACGGCGGTGAATTCGCAGCTTATACGCGTCAGTTTAATTATCTGATGCAGTCCGGTGTTCTTTCATCCATGCCCGAACGCTCCGAACTTTTTCGTTTTATCATTGCGCTTAACTCTCCTCGAGCCGCTGGAGAGGCGATCGCCGAACTGTGCGGCGGCAATCATGAAGACCCTGTTTTCGCGCGATGGGTTCCGGGCGGGACAGCCTTGCAGAGCGAGCGAGAGCTAGTGGCAAGTTATACCTCGATGATTCAGGAACTTCCCGAGTGGCCTTGGAAAACCCAGGTTACCGACGCATATGCTAACTTAGTTGCCTATCTCAGTGCAGACCCTGAATATATGAAAGAATTTTCTAATGGGGTTGAGAATTACTACCGGGAAAGATTTCGTGAGAGATTCCAAGACTCGGAAGGGCTGACTGATAACCAGCTTAGGGTCTTGGAATTCGGCAATTACAAAGCGGTCGGCTTTATGGGCATGACCGCGCAGCATGGTGATATTCAACCAGTTCCACTCGAAATTGATAAAGAGCAGTCTATGCACTTTAAGAGAGCCATGGACGATTACGCTAAAACCCGTATGAAGGGTTGCCGAGAACGGTTTGGTATTGCCGAGAAATAAGCGCTGCAGCGCTAGGAGTGGCAGTGCTTAGATATGTTATTTTTCGACATGCAATTAGTGCGCGTTCCTTTAAACTCATCTAGTTTAAATAGTTTCACTTTTATAATGGTTAGTGGCTAATTATTTGTAAGCGATATTTGGTTAAGCCTTGAAGCAGTGGTACTATCTCGCTCGATGGACTCGAGTCGTAATAATTTAAGAAAGATGGACCCACTTGCAGATGGCCCAACCACCGATCCTCTTGATTCACTACTCTCAAGCTCCGCTCTCCCTAAGACTCCACTACGCCGTTTAGTCTCCTCAACGACTGTGACGGAATATGTCTTAGCGCTAGAGTCAAAAAATGTAGACTCCAGATTAAACTGCGCTGCAGAAATAAGCCGCCAGACAGATGTGGAATACAATCAAGCGGATAAAGCAGCGTTAGCGAAACGCCTGCTCAGTATTATCGTATCCGACGAGTTTAATGACGCGCGCGTTCACGCTTCAACCGCACTTGGGGTAATTGAGCCATCATTAAAAGTCGGCGCTGAAAGATTCATGGACCTCCTTTCAGCTTCAATTAAAGAGACGCAAGAAAGCGAAAGCTATAAAAAGTATTTCGAGCAACATCGCAGTGCTGGTGAAAAGGTAAGCTTACCACAAGCCGAAATTCGCTATCTTTCTAAACTGCTCATTGCATTCGGAACAAGAAGCGAGGAACCCTCCATGCGCGAATTCTC
>CAZJXY010000298.1:0-5200 GCA_964549925.1 uncultured Bdellovibrionales bacterium
TACGTTCTCGTAACGTTAGTATCGTTGCCGCAGTACAATCGCTTGCTCAAATTCAAGCCAACTACGGAGACGATGGCGAGTCTGTAATTGCGGGCTTTTCCACCAAATTTTTCATGCCATCTCTAGACGTAAGTGACGCCGAGTGGGCATCCAAAGAAAGCGGCCAGATGACCATCCGTTTCACTACCACAAGCTCTGGCAGTAACAAGAAAATTATCGAATTCTTCGCAAGCAAGAACGACGGCTCTCAAGAACAGGTGCAGCAGCGTGCCGTCTTGACGCCAGATGAAATTGGCCGCCCGGTGGATAATATCTGCACGTTCTTCTTTCCGAACACTCCGGTGTTTCAGGGACATCTTGTACCGCACTATAAGATCCCAGAGATGCTATCGCGTCTAACCGAGTTCGATAACGATAAAGTTCCGGAATACTCAATCCGAGAAAAGCCAATCGAGTTCATTGAAAAGGCTCCCGAAATTGGTGCGGCTACCGGTGGTGGTGGTGGCGGCGGCGGCGAGGCAAATCCATACGGCACTGGACTTCGTCCTGGCATAACCAACACCAAGGGCTGGACCGATGATCAGATTAAGGAAAAGCTCGAACAGGTGAAAAAGAATCTCGAGTGGGAGAAAACATCTGGTAGTGCACGCAAGTGGTGGCTCGCTTTTGAAAATGAGAATAAACACCGAGTCGGATTAGTCTTGCGTCTTGCAGAAGAGTTACAAATTCGAAAAGCTACAATTACCGAGTTCTTCTTGGCTTACGTTTATAGCAACACCGACAACATTCAAGCCAATCTGAGCTACCTAGATTACACCAGGTTAAAGCGCGAAGAAGAAAAACGAAAGAAAGAGGCAAAAGCCGCCGCAGGCGGACAACCTCCAGCGGCAGGGGCTCAAGCGGCAGCAACACCAGCTCCAGCTGAGGGTGCCGCACCGGCCTCAACAGCCCAGGGCGCCCCGACAAGTTCGCAGGGTAACCCACCGACCTCCGCTGCAGCGTAAACATTCAGGTCAATAATTTCAAACACTTAAACTATTGGGCTAAAACGCGACCCAGTTTTGGCAGCATAATTTTGCCACGGATTCTAAGAGTTAGGCTCATTCTGTCCGTTTTAACGAGTGAAAGGGAAGGATCCCTTTCTAGTCGGGCCGTTTGCCCGAAGTTTACACGGAGGTAAATTACTTTGAGTATATCGATTGCCAGCAATATTCCTGCCCTAAAGGCGGCTGGCAAACTAAATCGCACTACTGACGAGCTTAGCAAGGTGTACGAGCGCCTCTCTTCCGGTTTGCGCATTAACTCAGCCAGTGACGATCCAGCCGGACTAGCCCTAGCTGACTCACTCCGTGCAGATACCGCCATAGCAAGCGTCGCGATTAGAAACGCAAACGATGGAATCTCACTGATCTCAATCGCCGATGCCGCTCTAACTGAGATAAATAACGTACTAACTAGAATGTATGAACTTGCCACCCAAAGTTCAAATGGAGTTTATACAAATACTCAAAGATCCGCGCTCTCCTCCGAGTTTATCGCGCTTGGCTCAGAAATTGAGCGCATTGCAAAAACGACTGAATTTAACGACGCAAAACTACTCTCCGGTAGTTCAAGCGTAACTCTACAAGTCGGTTTAGATGGAACGACAAATTCACAGATTACAATATCCGCGGTACTAGGAACGCTTTCGAGCCTAGCCTTGGGCTCTGGAACAGGAGCCCTAACCTACTCAATCATTGCCACTACAACCGCAACGGCCCAAGTAGCTGCCGCAAACGCGCTTAGCGCAGTTAACTTAGCTATCGGATCATTAAGTGTTGCACGCGGAACTCTGGGGGCGGCAGAAAGTCGGCTAAATTCTGCGATTCGTACCCTTACTACGGTCAGAGAAAACTATTCTGCCGCAGAATCTCGGATAAGAGACATAGATGTGGCAGAAGAGACCGCCAAAATGGTTTCCTTACAGGTAAGACAACAGGCCGCCCAGGCAGTGCTCGCCCAGGCCAATCAGCAGCCGTCCGTGGTGTTAGGACTGTTAAGATCCGGAAGCTCATAAGCACCCTCCTCTCTCAAGCTAACGATAGGCATTTTATGCCATCGCACTATCAAGTTTTTACTTAGCGACCTGCGGTTATTCAAGAATGTTCTTGGCCCCAGAATTGCTTCTTTCCCCTTGGGGGAATTTTTTTCCTATTTGAGAATTAACCAATGGCGCTAATTAACTTTGCAGGCTTGGCTTCCGGAATCGATAGTGAAGCGCTGATTGACGCAACCTCTGAGGCTGCCAGGGCCGGCCAAGTTAAACCCAAACAGCAAGCTATTGAAGATTACAGTAAGACCAACGCTGCATTAGAAGAACTTCGCACCCTGCTCAAAGATTATGACGAGTTGGCCGATGATTTTAGAACATTAAACGGAGGAGCACTCTCGAAATTAGCCGCGTCTTCTGACGAAACCGTGGCAAGTGCAACCGCCCAAAATAGCGCCAAAAATACCTCGTTTACATTAACCACCTACCAGATCGCCGGAACCGGTGCATTCTCATTCAATGATACCAATATCACCAGCACCAGCACAGCGATTGCCCCGTCGATTGTTGTAACTGGAAACAATACCATCTCGGTTCAAATTGGAACCGGAACAGAGCTAGAGACAGTAACCTTAACCGTCACCGCAACCACCACACTAGATGATTTGGTCTCGAGTTTTAACAGTCAATCGACTAAGGGTATTGCCTCCCTCGTAAACGTAGGAACTTCGGCCTCTCCAGTCTACAAGTTCATGGTCAATACGGTTTACGAAGGGACCCTGAAGGGGACATTAGCGGTCTCCGTAGGTACTGATATTACCACCGCAAGCCGCTTTACTGCCTCAACGATCGATCAAGCTACCGATGCCAAATTTACCGTGTCCGGCATAACCGGTACGATCACCAGATACTCAAATAAGATCAGTGATGTTTTTGAAGGATTAACCCTCGATATCACTAAGGCCAACTCGTCAACCGTAATCACAGTCGGCGATGATATTCCAAGCACAACTTCACGCGTTCAAGAACTCGTTGATAAGTTCAACGAGCTCGTAGCATTCCTAAAGGAGAATAACTTAATTCAAAAAGAGAGTGACGCAGAAGATGCGTTAAACGTCTTCTCTCCGCTCGCCGGAATAAGTCTTGACGATAACGCCTTAACCCAGGTCCGATCGATATTTTCCAGCATTAGCAGCACCACCGGGTCGGCGATTAAAATCTTCGCTGATTTAGGTATCAAAACTAATCAAGATGGCACGATTACTTTTGATACGGATACGTTTGAGGAGGCTTTGAGTTCTGAATCCAGCTCCGTAGCCAGCATATTACAGCAAGCCGCCGAAAGATGGGGGGCCTTGACGGCAGCAAACGGAGTAATCGATCCGTTCACCCGATTCAACGGTATGTTTGATATCGCGATTAATGGGAATAAGGAGCTGATTGATAGTTTGAATGATTCAATCGCGCGCGCAGAAAAGTCGATCGCCAAACAGGAGGAGTTGATGCGCCAAAGGTTCGCTCGTTTGGAGTCGGTCGTGAGCCAACTGCAGGCATCCCAAAGCGCTCTTACCTCTGCCCTCGCCGGATTAGGGTAAGATCGCTACAGATTAAGACAGTTTCGATCAGCTAACCCCTCAATATTTCAGGGGTAAGCAAAAATTTCATTAAAGCTTATAAAAAAAGCCACCGATTATTAAGTCGCGGCAGAGTGGAATGCTCAAAGCGAGCTATTAGAGGTCTATAGTGACTGTCTACAAGGAAGTAGTAAATGGGATTGATTAATTTCTCCGGTCTAGCCTCAGGGATCGACTCCTCCTCACTGATCCAAGCCATCCTAGATCAAAGTCGCGCATCGCGGATAAAGCCGCTCCAAGAGCAAATTTCAACTTTAAAAGACACCAATACTGCCTTTGATGATCTTACCACTTTACTCGATAAGCTCAAAACCTCAGCCTCAAAATTCCGGTCAGTAAACGGCGGAATACTATCCAAAATTGGAAGTTCATCCGACGAGACGGTGGCTACTGCTACCGCACAAAATTCTGCCAATAACGGATCATTTACTCTGACGGTGAGCGCCTTAGCCAAACGCGGGACTCAAACATTTAACGATCGTTTTTCTAGTAGTTCAAGCGCTGTTGCGCCAACACTTGTAGACACCGGTAACAATTTCCTAACTTATACTATCGGAACCGGTTCCAATCAGGAAACCGTTCAGGTGGAAGTTACAAGCTCCTCCACGTTAGATAGCATCGCCACTGAATTTAATTCTCTTTCCGACAAGGCTGTTGCTTCAGTGATCAACGTCGGCACAAGTTCGACTCCTTCCTATGCGATCATGGTCACAAGTAACTCTGAAGGCACGGATAAGGGGCAAATCGGCGTGTCAGCGGGGAGTGACATCACTACCGCGGGAATATTTGCTGCCTCAACCTTAGATCAAGCCAGCAACGCTCAATTTACGGTTTCAGGGGTAACCGGCACAATAACCAGGTCGAGCAATTCTGTAAGTGACGTTTTTCAAGGGCTAACCCTTAATCTTTCCAAGGTCGGCTCGACCACAATATCTGTTGGAGTGGATGCTGAAGCCACCACTGCCACAATGCAAGAGTTTATTGATAACTATAACGAACTCGTTGAGTTCATCAACGAGAACGACTTGATTACAAGAGAAGAGAATGGAGAAGAGGTTAAAAATATCTTTGCTCCTTTATCGACCACTTCACTAGATAATCAAGTCCTAACATCGATTCGCTCAGCTCTAAGTAGCGCCGGCATAAGCGGCAACACATACAATATACTTGCAGACCTAGGGGTGACTACTCAACAAGACGGCACTCTAAAATTTGACGCTGAAACTTTTCAGGAGGCCGTTTCGGCTGAGCCGAACTCTGTTCTCGATATTACAACCGAGCTGGGCGAAAGCTTGGCCTCTGTAAATGGCACGATTGCCCAATACACCCGCTTTAACGGTTTAATTGACTCATCGATCAATGCAAATAACGATACGATCGATAGTCTAAACAAGAAGATTTCAACTCTGGAAGCTGCTCTGGCCAAACAAGAGGAGAGTTTAACCTCTCAATTTGCGCGGTTGGAAAAGATAATTTCCGGGATGCAGAGTCAGCAGCAGCAGTTGGCTTCGCTGATAGCGTAAGGATGTTGCTAGGA
>CAZJXY010000299.1:0-5186 GCA_964549925.1 uncultured Bdellovibrionales bacterium
AGCACCAGATCGGCCCTTTGATGGAGTTTGATTTGACCTAAACTGTCTCCTTGCCCAAGCGCGAAGGCAGCGCCTCTAGTGATGCTCCAGAGTGCCTCAGCCGGACTCATCCCCATTTGAGAGCAGCCTAAAGTAGCGATTAGCAGAAGGTTCTCGCATGGAGAGGAGCCGGGATTACAGTCTGTTGAGAGCGCCACTGTGCCTCCAGCCTCAATGATTTTTCTCACCGGAGCGTACTGCTTTTTGCCCAAAAATAGAGTGGTCCCGGGTAGTATATTAAATACGACTTGCTTCTCGACCATTCTTTGAATCCCCTGATCAGAGATGCACATTAAATGATCTGCCGATACAGCTCCGAGCTCTGCGGCGAGTTCCGCACCCCCAGTGCAGTTTAGCTCTTCAGCGTGAAGCTTCAATTTAAAACCAAGCTTTTTTGCAGCAGATAAAATCGTACGAGCCTCATCGACCGAATAAACACCTTTCTCGCAGAAAATATCGCAAAAATCTGCCAGGCCCTGTTTGGCAATTGTCGGCAGAACCTGATCTAACATCAGATTAATGTACTCCTCGCGTGAACGATCGACTGGAATCTCATGAGCGCCAAGATAAGTCGCAAAAAAATTACAAGGAAGGTCACTCTTTAATTTGCGAACAACTTCAAGCTGCTTTACTTCAGTTTCCAAGTCTAGTCCGTAACCACTTTTTATTTCGATAGTGGTGACTCCGCATTTCAACATTCTAAGAGCGCGTGCCTTAGTCTGCGCGTATAGTTCGTCGAACGTTGCTCGTCTAGTATGAGAAACCGTGAGTTTAATTCCCCCGCCGCGTGCAGCTATATCGGCATATGTAATTCCGGCACATCTTTGTTCGTACTCTAACTCGCGACTACCTGCAAAACTGAGGTGAGTGTGTGAATCGATCAACCCTGGAGTCACTACTCCGCCGTTACACTCAAGTTTTTCATAGCGTTCATATTTTGAAGGAAACTCTTTCTCCAAACCGTACCAAGAAATTTTGCCATCTTCTATCACTAGAGCCGCATCTTCGATTAATCCGAGTAATTCCTCGCGGCGCTGACCAAATCTCGCCATCTCTCCGCTCATCAGCAGAAGTTGCCCAATATTTCTTAAGGCTGTGGCACTCATCGACTTTCCATCGGAATAATTATTCCCTTGTTCCTGGCTACTATTTGAGCTTCCTCATATCCTGCATCCACGTGGCGAATTACTCCCATGCCGGGATCGCAAGTCAAAACGCGCTCAAGCCTACGATCTGCCTCCTCAGTTCCATCGGCCACGATAACAACACCAGCATGCTGCGAGTACCCGATTCCGACCCCTCCGCCGTGGTGAATCGATACCCAAGTCGCCCCGCCTGCCACGTTAAGCATGGCGTTTAAGAGCGGCCAGTCTGCAACTGCATCGCTGCCATCTTTCATCGCCTCTGTCTCTCGATTAGGTGAGGCCACTGAGCCACAATCCAAATGGTCTCGACCAATGACGATTGGAGCGCTTACGCGCTTAGATTTCACCAACTGATTTAGAATTCTTCCCGCCTTTGCTCTAGCGCCATACGGCAACCAACAGATTCTAGCAGGCAAACCCTGAAACTTTATCTTCTTGGGAGCAAGAGTTAGCCAGTTAGTTAGCACTCGATCCTCCGGGAAGGCTTCGAGGATGGCCTGATCAGTCACTGCGATATCGGCTGGATCCCCTGAGAGGGCTACCCACCTAAATGGACCGCTGCCCTGGCAAAATAATGGTCGTACATAAGCAGGAACGAATCCCGGATAGCTAAACGCCTCTTTGAAACCGGCCTCAAGCGCCTGACCTCTTAGGTTGTTACCATAATCAAAAGCGATCGCTCCCCGGCTCTGCAAGTCACAGATAGCCTTACAATGCTTAACCATCGAGTTTCGAGCCATCTCTCTGTATCGCTTTGGATCAGCTTTCCGCAGCGCCCGCGCGTTTGCCAAGGTAATTCCATGCGGAACGTAACCATTTAGTTCATCATGCGCACTTGTCTGATCAGTCACCAAATCTGGAATAAACCCTCGCTTCAGAAGCTCGGGCAGAAGCTCCGCACAGTTGGCACAAAGCCCTATCGAAATCGCTTTTTTTTCCTTCTTGGCATGTTCGATAATGGATATAGCGTGATCCAAACTTTCGGCCTCTGTATCCAGATAACCTTGAGCAATACGTCTTTCAAGTCTCACTTTGTCGACCTCAATCCCGAGGAATATCGCGCCAGCCAAGGTCGCCGCTAAGGGCTGTGCTCCTCCCATCCCGCCGAGTCCTCCACTAAGAATCACTCGACCGGAAAGATCGCCGCCGAAATGTTTCTCCCCAGCGGCCACAAAAGTTTGATACGTCCCTTGTAAGATCCCTTGAGTACCAATGTAGATCCAGCTACCGGCAGTCATCTGGCCGTACATCATCAGCCCTTTGGCTTCCAAATCTCGAAAGTACTCCGCAGTGGCCCACTTCGCCACCAAGTTGGAATTGGCAATTAAAACTCTGGGTGCATCAGGATGGGTTCTGAATACTCCGACCGGCTTACCGGACTGCACCAATAATGTTTGGTCTATTTCCAGATTCCTAAGAGAATTAAGAATTGCTTCGAACGCCTCCCAATTCCTGGCGGCTTTCCCATTTCCGCCGTACACAACGAGATTGTCCGGATCTTCGGCAACCTCCTGGTCAAGATTATTTTGTATCATTCTATACGCGGCCTCAGTCTGCCACGACTTACAACTTAGTTTACTGCCCCGCGGAGCTGATATTTTTCTTGCCATCGTAAAGCGCTGCTTAAAGTTGATTGGGTCGGTAGAATCTAGCTGTTTTACGCCCTTTTTTCAAAATATACTCAGGCACGGGGATTTATTCCTAAACAGCGTGGTCAAAACCTGTTATCGCCGGGTATATTGCTAAAGCCTCAGGTTTAATTTAAATCAGGTGAGTGGCCAAACTGAAAAAAGCTGAACCAATACTACTCGATGGTAATTCCCTTAGTCTGGATCGATTGGGAAAGATAATTGCCGGGAATCCAATTAAAATCGCGGGGTCAACCAAAAGGCGTATCGTAGAGAGTAGTCGGTTTGTTCAAGAAGTTGCCAAAGGCGACACACCTGTTTATGGAATCAACACCGGTTTTGGGTTTTTTGCTCGGCAGAAAGTTGAGCCTTCTAAACTAAAAGAACTTCAGGTCAACATTTTAAGAAGTCATGCCGCTGGATCTGGTGCCCCACTCTCAGTCGCTGAGACTAAAGCTGCTATGGTGCTTAGACTAAATGTTTTACTAAAAGGCTACACCGGAATTCGATTTGAGTTGTGCAAAGCTCTATTCGATCTAATCGATCGCGGAATTACACCTATCGTTCCGGAATTTGGATCGGTTGGAGCGAGTGGTGACTTGGCTCCGCTCGCGCACCTTGCTCTACCACTGATCGGTGAAGGGTTAGTGCTTTACCGCGGTCAGGATATGAGCGCCAGAAACGCTCTAAAAAAAGCCCGACTGAAGAAGTTTGAGCTTTCTGAAAAAGAGGGCTTGAGCCTAGTAAACGGAACCCAGGTAATGCTGGCAGTCGGAGGCCTCGCGCTGATTGAAGCTCTGAAGTTGGTTGACTTGGCAGATCGAATCACTGCGTTATCGTTTGAAGGGATGGAGGGGCTATTAGCGGCGCTCGATCCAAAGATTCACAAAGTCAGGGGACACTCTGGCCAAATCGAGAGTGCTCGCAGAATCCTTAAAGAATTGCGCGGATCTTACCTTTTTGATGGTCATCGCTTACATAACCGTGTTCAAGATCCCTATTCGCTGCGCTGCGCCGCCCAGGTTCATGGACCAAGCCGCGAGAGTCTTCTTTTTGCCAAATCGATCGTTGAAACAGAATTAAATGCAGCAACAGATAATCCGCTGGTTTTCACCCAATCAAACCAGATTTTAAGCGGCGGTAATTTTCATGGACAACCGCTGGCGATGGCTTTTGATGTAGCTTGCCTTGCGGTCTCAGAGCTGGCCAACATTTCCGAGCGACGAATTGAACTTTTGCTAAATCCACACTCTAGCGGGCTACCAGCGTTTCTAATCGATGATGGCGGCACAAATTCAGGCTACATGGCTATGCAATACCTGGCTGCATCATTGGTAAATGACAATAAGATTCACGCTAATCCGGCCGTAACTGATTCAATCCCCGGGAATGTTGGGGTTGAAGACCATGTTTCAATGGGGATGACTTCTGCTAGGAAGTTGCGGCAGATCGTTCGAAACACTAAAACAGTCCTCGCCTGCGAAATGCTTGCGGCTGCACAAGCCATAGATCTTCGTGGAATAAAGAAACTTGGATTTGGTACACGTGAAATATATAAGACGCTAAGGAAAAAAGTTCCGAAACTAAAAGTTGATCGAATCATCGCAGTAGATATTGAGCGCGCTAGAAAGTGCTTAGCCGAGATCTGTAGTCGCTAAAACGACAGAAGTACCCAACTATCCTTGAAATGCGCTATACAGGGGCTTCCCTGACAATTCACCATTCTGCTCTCTTCGATCAACGATACAGGCGAAGCCAACTAATTTTCCGCCGGCTTCCTCGATTAATTTCGCTGCTTTCAATATACGCTCACCGGAGTAAACCACATCATCCACCAAGATAACTCTTTCACCCTTTAAGTTCGGGCCATAGATTACGTTATCCGTTCCTAAAATTGCCACATTTCTCCCACCGGCGACGGCCGCAGCAAAAAATATTCCGGTGTATGCAATTCCAACCGTCATGTCGAAACTTGAGTCATCTAGATGACCGGTTGCCTGAGCAGCTAGGCGAGCTAAGTCCCCAGGGGTTAGCTTTGCACAATCATGGAAAACTTTTGATGTTAACTTTGAACCGGGCACCGGCCTCGGTGTCGAATGTTCGATCGTAATCTTTTTTAGGATCGATTTAGTTGTCTCATCGCTCATGCTGTAGTTATAACGCTTCCAAAAGAAGAAGGGCAAATAGAATCTGTCTACGAATAACGGACCTCTACTAGCGTAAAGTCATCCTCAAGCGGATGTATGCTTTGGCCATATTGCAACGCTGTTGTTTTAATACCCTTCGCCTTTAATTTAGTCACATACTCAGTTCTAGCTAACTCCAGATCGGACGCGCGGTTGTGCAACCTACAGAACTGATCAAACTCATCGAG
>CAZJXY010000300.1:0-5157 GCA_964549925.1 uncultured Bdellovibrionales bacterium
GATCGTCGGACTTTTTTGATTCAGTCTGCGATAGCTTAGTGCGCTGCTTCAATCTGAAGTACGCTATGATTGGACGAATAGCGGATGAGGATAGAAAGTTAGTAGAAGTCCTTGCGATGTCTGATGGCACGGAGATCAGCAGAGGTCTCCAGTACTCCCTGGAGGATACCCCCTGTGAGAAGGTAATGCGAGGAGAGGTGTGCTTTTGTGCCGACCAGATTCAAGCTGAATACCCTAAAGATCAATTTTTAGTTGACCTGGGATTACGCAGTTATTTCGGCGTTCCAATTATCTCCCCAAATGGAGATGTGGTTGGACTAATAGCACTCCTACATGATCGAATGTTAGAGCGCACGCCATTTATTGAATGGGTCTTAGAGACATTTGGCAAGCGTGCGGCTCTCGAGATCGATCAGCTGCACAAAGAGGTTGAAATTTCTCAAAGAATCTCCTTTGAGAGTATGCTGGTGAGGGTGAGTTCGACCTTGGTTAACTTACCACCGCAGGGAAAGGATCTAGGAATTTCTCAGGCTCTGGAGATTATAGCAAATTTCTGTGGAGTGCAGCAGGCTTGTTTGGGTTTGTTTGGGAATCAGGGGCAGGCACTCTCAATAACGCATGAATGGCGCGCTAAAGAGTGGCCTTCTCCACGCAAGGAAGCCGCTAAATTAGACAGCAAAGCGTACCCATTCTTCTGGGATTTTTTCGAAAGAAATTTAAGCATTAACATTTCATCGCTGAGTAGATTGCCGCCCTCGGCAGAATCCGAGCGGCGTCTGTTACATTCCGAAGGTATCAGATCACTTCTGGTCGTGCCGCTGTGTGCGGCTGGTCGCCTGATTGGTGCTTTAGCCCTTGGCGCCATGGAGAAGGAGAAGCGCTGGGATCATCATAGTGGGACTGCTCTTCGAATTGTTGGTGAGATGTTCCTTAATTTAATCCAACGGCAGCGAGCTATTGATGAGCTGCGGGATTCTGAAAGAAAGTTTCGGGAGCTGGCTGAGAACATTGAAGAAGTGTTCTGGCTTTATGATGTGCAATTAGCCAAAAACATTTATGTCAGTCCATCCTTTGAGCGAATTTGGGGCCGGAAGTTTTCTGATTTAGATAATTTAGCAGGTGGTTTCTCAGACACCATTCACCCCGACGATCGCCAACGTGTAGTAGAAGCGTTCAAGTTGCAGATCAACGGTTTGTATGCGGAGGAATTTAGGATTGTTCGACCTGATGGATCAGTGCGTTGGGTCAGTGATAAGGCTTTCCCTATTCGCGACGAAGCTGGGAATGTATTTAGAATCGCTGGAATCTCGCATGATATCACAGAAAAAAAGATGGCATTCCTGGCCGCTCGAGAGAATGAGGAGCGATTCAGGGGGTATTTTGAGCAACCATTGGTCGGTGTAGCAATTAGTACTACCGATCTAACGGTTCTGGAAGTAAACGAGCGCGTCTGTGAAATGCTTGGGTATCCCCGCGAGCAGCTGCTCAGTCTGAGTTGGAAGGAGCTCACACATCCAGACGATTGGGAGTTGAGTCTTGAGCAGTATTCCAAAGGTTTGAGTGGGGAGATAGATCGCTACTCCTTTGAAAAGCGGTACATTCGAAAGGACGGCACCCCGCTTAACGTTATTACGTCGGTGGGCTGGGTTCGGAAACCTAGTTCCGGTAAGCCTTACATTATAAGTGTCATTCAAGATATCTCGCGACTCAAGGCAGCTGAGGTCGAACTTCGGAAGCAGAGCGAGTACTTGCAGCAGGTGATCGACTCCAACCCTAATATGATCTTCGTAAAAGATCAGAAGGGTCGCTTCCAGTTGGCTAACAATTCCTTTGCTGAGTTCTATCACCTTGATCGGGAGGAGATAATAGGGCTGACAGATAGCGATCTTGGTGTTCCAGTGCGGCTTCTAGAGGGGTTTGCTGCAGCTGACAGGGAGGTTTTACAGACTCGTCGAACCATCTATACACCCTCGCTAAAAGTTATTGATAAGCGGGGCGAGGAGCGCTGGTTTCGTTCGATTAAAACCCCGCTACTGCTTCCTGATGGCGTAACATATCAGGTACTTGGGGTTTCGACAGAAATAACTGACATTTTGAAGGCGGAAGCTGATCGTGAGAGACTCGAAGCCGAGGCTGCTGTTGCTTCCAGGCTCGCTTCAATCGGTGAACTTGCTGCCGGGGTTGCGCACGAAATAAACAATCCGCTTACTGGTATGATTAATTATGCTCAACTTGTACTCGATCATGGTGTCGTTGGTACAAATGCTGATTATTTAAATGAGATAATCAAAGAGGGCGAGCGCATAGCTTCTATTGTTAGAAATTTGTTGACATTTTCCCGGACTCAAAATCAACCGGTCTCAAATGTTGATGTGAGGAAAATTCTTCGAGCAGCCTTGCAGCTCACGGAAACTCAAATGCGCAAGGAGTCGATTAGCATTAAGCTTAATCAGCCCGATAATCCCGCGTCAATTAAGTGTGTTGCACAGGAGATCCAACAGGTTTTTCTCAATCTTCTCTCCAATGCGAGATATGCATTAAATCAGAAATACCCCAAAGCGGATCCCAATAAATTACTTACCATATCCGTTGCTACAATTAGCGACGGAGGTAAAACTTTTGTGCGAACTGAATTCTTAGACCACGGTGTGGGAATCGAAGAATCGATTATGGCCAAGATATTCGATCCATTTTTTTCTACTAAGCCTGCCGATCAGGGAACAGGAATTGGGCTTTCGATCAGTTATGGAATAGTAGAGAAGCATAGGGGGAAGATCTCGTTTGAATCGAAACATGGAGAATTTACAAGAGTGCTGGTCGATTTACCGGTAACTCAAGTTGAGGGAAACGAAACTTTGCAAGAGATTGGTAGTTAACCGATGTGGCGTGTACTTTTAGTAGATGATGAGCGCAGTATTCGAAATACACTTGGCTCCTTCCTCCAAGCAGAGGGTTACAGTGTATCAACGGCCTCAGAGTATGATGAGGCTTTAGATATGTTCTCCTCAGGAGAATTTGATTTGGTGGTGAGTGATATAGTACTCGGGAGGAGTAGTGGGGTGGATTTACTTCATGCCGTTAGGAACACCTCGCCTGATTGTCCGGTTATTCTAATCACCGGGAATCCCTCACTGGATTCAGCCACAGATGGGCTTCGCCTAGGAGCCTTTGATTATCTCCAGAAGCCCGTTCTCAAGGCACCATTTCTCGAGGTAACTCGCAGGGCCCTGCAGGTTCGCGCCCTACAGCAGCGAAACAAGCTACTTGAGCAAGAGATTAGGCAACATAAGGAGCGGCTCGAAGAAAAGGTGATAGCGCAGACTCACGATCTGCGGAGAACTAATGAGGCGCTGCGCAAGAGCGAGGGGCGATACAGAACTTTAATATCTACGATACCCGAAATTATTGCTGAACTAGATCTCAATCTTAATATAGTTTGGATGAATGAAGTTGGGCTTTCGTTTTTTGGTGAGACAATCGTTGGGACATCGGTTACCAAGACTGTAGCTAAAGCCGACGAGATAGAGATGCTGCGACAGAAGGTTCGTGAACTATTTGGTTCTACTACTGAGGTTGCCAGCATCGAATTGACACATCTTGACGTGAAAGGCCACGAGCGGAAAATTGAATGGACTTGCAAGCTACTGAAAGATGTAATCTCCAACACCGTTGGGATCTTCTGCACCGGCCGCGACATTACTGAAAAGCAAAAACTTGAAGAAAGAGTGCGAAGTACCTCTCGGCTTGAGGCAATCGGCCAACTGGCCGGTGGAGTTGCACATGATTTTAACAATATTCTTTCCGCAATATTAGCTCAGGCAAATCTATTACGCTCGGGCAGGCTAGGAGCAAATGTATTAATTGAAAGTGCTAAAGTGATCGAAGTTGCAGTTCAGCATGCTCAGAGCCTTACGACAAAGTTGTTAGGATTCGCCCGTGGCAATAAGCGTGTCGAGGAATTAGTCGATCTTCATAGTATTGTACGCGACACAATATCTCTACTCGATCGGACGATCGACAAGCGCATCTCCATTCGGACAGATTTTGGCGCAACTCATAGTATTGTGCGTGGCGATCCTTCACAGCTTCATCAAGTGGTATTGAATTTAGCGGTCAACTCCAAAGATGCAATTGCTAACCTCGATTTTAATCAACGTCGGGAGATGCAAATCGGGTTCGCAACCAGCGAGGTTGTTTTTAAGTCGAAAAAAGTCGACCAGTTTGGTGAACTGGGAGAGGGAAAATATATAAAGTTCTCTGTAAGTGATACAGGATGTGGCATTCTCCCAGAAGATCTCCACAAAATATACGAGCCGTTTTTCAGTACCAAGGATCCAGGCAAGGGTACGGGATTGGGGTTGGCTCTAGTCTATAGTATTGTCAAGGGTCATAGTGGAGCGGTGGAGGTTGAAAGTGCGGTTGGTACTGGAACTACTTTTAGTGTGTATCTACCATTAACCGAGGAAATTGCTCCCACGGTCCATGAGCGTGATGAAGAGAAGCTCTACACTGGAAGTGGCTCAGTTTTAGTCGTGGATGATGAACCTATGGTGCGGGACTCAAACAGGCAGCTTCTTACTTTACTTGGCTATGAGGTTCAGGTTGCTGAGAGCGGTGATGCTGCTGTGGAATTTCTTTCGCAAAATCCCGACAAAGTCTCAGTGGTTCTCTTGGACATGATGATGCCGGGTATGTCTACGATTGAGGCGTTTCATCTAATTCGTAAGGCCTCGCCCAGGAGTTCAATCGTATTAACCTCAGGCTACGGACTGACGGAGACCGCGACCGAACTAATTAAGTTAGGAGCACTTGGGATGGTTCAGAAACCATTTAGCTTGAGTGCAATCTCGAAAGTGATCTCTGATGCTATGACACGGGCAGATCGGACTTAGCTTTTTTAAATAACTGTAAATATTTCGCTGCACAAGACTCCCAAGTTAAGTCCTTAACCTGAGAGTATGCGTTTTCTACAATCCGTTGGCGCAACTCCCCAGGTGAATCTAGTTTTAAGACTAAGGACTCCAGAGCAGTTGTATTATCCGGCGAGACTAAAAAGCCGTTTATCCCGTCTGTAATGATTTCTCGATGAGGAACAATGTCTGAAGCAATTACAGGGATTCTCGAGGCGAATGCCTCGAGAATCGCATTAGGACGGCC
>CAZJXY010000301.1:0-5144 GCA_964549925.1 uncultured Bdellovibrionales bacterium
ATTATAAGCCTGAATCGTTGCATGACATCTTTACCCTGACGCATGAAGCTGGGCATTCGATGCATAGCTACTTTTCTAGAAAGCATCAGAAATACCAGGATCACGATTACACTATTTTTGTGGCGGAAGTTGCTTCTACCTTTAATGAGCAGCTTCTATTTAACACCCTAATGCAGCGCTACAAAAACGATCGAAAGATGCAGACTTATCTTCTCAATCAAAAAATTGATGATATTCGTTCTACTTTTTATCGCCAGGTGATGTTTGCAGAGTTTGAAAAGTTAGCCCACGAAAGAGTAGAGAGAAATGAGCCGCTGACACTTGATGTAATTCGTGCTGAATATATGGCGCTATTAAAGACTTATTTTGGGAGCGCGGTGGTACTTCCGGAAGTGGCGTCGTTGGAGGCTTTGCGCATCCCGCATTTTTATTCCGCCTTCTATGTCTACAAATACGCTACAGGGCTTGCTGCAGCGATTGCTCTCTCTGAAAAGGTGCTGAGTGGAGATGCTGAGGCTAAGAAGCGCTATTTAAACTTTCTCTGTTCCGGTGGAACGAAGCCCCCGGTTGAACTGCTTAAAGACGCCGGGGTGGATATGACGACGGCGGGGCCCGTAGCTTCCTCGATTCAGAAGTTTTCGGCGCTCGTCTCTGAGCTTGAAAAATTGCTTTCCTAGTAGCCCCTCTACTATGGGAAAATGTAGCCCCGCTATGGGAAATTCGTAAGATTGCTAGGAGATTACCGCAGTCATTTTGGCATACCCATATGCTCATGTTCCTAAGTACCTGAAACTACGTAGGTACCGTTACGCATAAGAATCGGAAGCAGATTGGCCTTAAAATTGGATAAGTTATTAGGCTGACTGTCCGATTTATAAGTTGTGGGTTTGAAAATGGGTATAAAAAATCTTTCTAAGATTATCTTAGCTTCACTGCTATTAGCATCGATCGGGTGCGGTGGTGGTATACAGGGTACAGGTACGTCTACGACGCCAAAGACTAAGTTATTAGTCGCTGGACTTATAGCCGATAACGACGGCAACCCTGTAGTCGGTACATCTGTGGCAGCATATCAGTTAGGCACGCCGGTTGCCGCTGGTGTAACTCTGAATGATGGAAGCTTCAATT
This sequence comes from uncultured Bdellovibrionales bacterium, assembly GCA_964549925.1. GTDB lineage: Bacteria > Bdellovibrionota_C > UBA2361 > UBA2361 > J135 > CAZJXY01. Next base: position 1,129 of record CAZJXY010000301.1, read on the forward strand.
TAAATGCGGAAATAGTGTCAAATGTGCAATTGGAAATGCAGTTTGACGGGGATCAGCCGATCGCACTCGGAAACGTAGTACCCGGTGTGGAATCCATAGCTCTGCTTGTCAGAAAATTACAAGCCAATGATTTTATTATTGAGGAAATTACGGTAAACCCCAAAGAGAAATCCGAAAACGTTTCATCGACAAAGGATCCAATCACACAATCTGATGAAGATGGAGACTCTAACCAAGAAAATATTCCACCAAAGAAAGATAATAACACAGGAACTGCTGGAAATCCCCCGACGCCTACTCCAACGCCCGATCCAACTGCTACTCCAGGCCCAACTCCTAGTACAGGCGGCGGCGGAAACTCTCAACCGTCCGGAAGTGGCGGCTGTCGAAACTGTGTAAATGGAAGTCCTCCGGGTGACAATATGAGTGTGGGAGCGCCTGGTGGCGGTTCCTCGACTGGTGGAACTAGCTCTGGTACACAGGGTGGCTCATCCCCTATATCCGGTGGTGGTGGCTCAGGTGGAGTAACGCCTGGCGGTAATGGCACAAACCTTGACCAAGGTTCGGGTTCGGGGGGCGATAAGACGAGCCCTACGGGGGGCGGGAAGGGCACCATTGGTGAGGCTACCGTGACGTTGTAGCTTTCACGGTTGTCAGGAAGGAACGAAGGGCCTACGCCACAATTCCATCATTCCAAGATAGTTCTCTGACCCACGAAGGGGTAATCTCCGTTGTCTCCCCGGATTTTACGTTCAGGTTAATCGACTTAAATCCTAGTGATTCCAATCTAGAAGAAAGCTTCTCTAGCTCCGTTTTCGCCACGGCCGCGACATCCTCTCGTTCGAAAACAATGGTCGCGTACACTTCAACTTTTGAATGCGCAAGGTTTACCTGTACTTGGCCAATTGAGGGGAGATTTAACGCAAAATCAATCCGGTTCATTTCGCCCCGCTTTTCCCCACCGTTTTGTTCGCCATCGGGATCTACTTTGGGGTGCTCGGCACTAAGTTTCAGTTTTGAGAGCAGACCTGAGGTAAGCATCGGGAATAGAATCAGTATCGGCTCTCCCATCGCATCCATAATCGGATTTAACTGGTTTAACGTTTCTTGAGCTTGCGATAAGGATTCTAAGCTAGAAAGGGCCTGCATACTATTTTGAATGTACTTAGTTTCCTCCGGGGTGTAGCGATCGAGACCAAAGATCTCTTTTAAGTTCTTAAGAGCTTTAGAGAGGGCTTCTCTCCCCAGCTCAGGCGACTTTCGTGAAAGTATCTCGGCAAGTTCATTGCGCAGATCAAAGGAAAACTGCTGGAAATTTTCCTTTAGAGTGTTTGCAGGGAGTTCAGTAGCGAGCCTTTTTGGAAGCTTAAGATTTTTCAGCACCTCAAATAATACAGTGAGCTGCCTTTCCACTTCAGCCGGCAATTTTAAGGTTAGCGCCTCATTTTGAAGCGCTGGTGCACCAACCGCCTCAGCTTTTGGTGACGGCGCCCTGCCCTCTGAAGGAGGGATCTCTTTTAGAATGGCTTTAATTTCCTGCTCTATAGTCTTTAAAACATAGAGTTCTTTGGGGGTGAGATTTGGGCCGGCGATCTTTTGTAGTGCCTCCTTCGCTTCATTTACATTTTTTAGAACTGAGTTGGTGGAGGCATTGATCAAGGCTTGATACGTTTTGTCGGGTTGTTCTAAGGCTTGCTCCTCAATCACAACCCCTTTCCCCAGAAGTTTAGCGATGATCTTATCAACCTGTGCTGCCACACTTTTTTCAGAAGTTACGGGTGAGATTGGGGAAGGTATAGCGGGAATTGTTGCAAGAAGCTGGTTAGTATCCTCTATAGTATCAGCTGTGGTTTCAAGTGCTACTTGATCGCTTGGTGGCTTAGGGAGCACCCCGAGCTTTAAAAGCTCCTCCTTTAAAGGCGCAAAAATAGATTTCAGCTCCTTGGGAGAGTCTTCTCTAAGCAGCAGAGAAAGATCCTTCATCAGTGCAGGATAATTTTTGTAGAGTGTTTGGGTAAGCGATTTTGACTCTTCGGCTTTAGGATCAACTGCACCCAAAATTTTCAGAATTACCGCATCAGCGTTGTCTAATACGGTGACCTGTAATCTAGAGCCCGCGGAGATATTCTCCGGAACGACAGCCGGGAAGAACTGACCGTTATAGAAAAGTCCGAGTGTTTGTGGGTTAGCCGGGTCATAAGCGATCTGCACGTTTATTACGCTACCGGCAGAGAGTACCTTTCCTAGATCGGCTACTGAACGAAGCTGCAATCCAAGTGGGTCTTGGGGCAGTGCAGCCGGGGTAACCTGGCCTTGAAACGACATCCTTACTTTCCTCGCTATATACTCCGCGATAGCAGGTATTGCTTGCAAAACCTGTTATCGCGGGGCGAGCAATATAATGGCGCAGCCATTTTTTGCCGCCGAAAATAAATACTCTGGCATAAAACCTTGCCAAAACCGTTTAGGTTTTGACCATGCCGTTAAGGAAAAACTCCCAATGCCAGAGTATCTTTCCCTTAACATCAGTAAAATCGGCCAGTTACTAAAATTTCTGGAGATCTATTTAAAAATCTCAGGCAACTCCAGGGCTTTACAGCCGAAGCGTTAGATGGAACGTTTCATCCATGAAAAAATTCCTGCTCTGGTTTACCAAAGTATTCGTGACGTTGTTGCTGGTGTTTGTGGTTATGCCGGTACTGTTTATCGCCTGTTTGGCAGCACTTCCGGCGGTACTCGAGGAAGGGGCTCCTGATAGCGATAAGTTAGTGGCGGTCGTTGAGCTGCGCGGGATGATCACTGATACCAAGGACATTATAAAGGAGCTCTATCGTCAGGCGAAAAATGAGAAGGTAAAGGCGATCGTGCTTAGGGTTGATTCGCCCGGCGGATCTGTTGGCCCTTCTCAAGAGTTGTATTCTACGATTTCAAAAGTTCGAAAGGCTAAACCTGTAGTCGCATCATTCGGTTCGGTTGCCGCATCAGGAGGCTTATATTCGGCGCTCTCAGCTAACCGTATTTATGCGGAGCCGGGCACTTTAACCGGCTCGATCGGGGTTATTTTGCAACTCCCAAACTTTCAGAAAATCAGCGAAAAGGTCGGCTTTGATATGGTAACGATCAAAAGCGGGGCGTTAAAGGATGCCGGAAACTCATTTCGGGAGATGACAGAAGGCGAAAAGAAATATTTTCAACATACGATTGACTTGGCTCACGAGGGTTTCGTGGATGCGGTTGTGGAGGGTCGTGGCTTGAAAAGGGAGGATGTTATTAAATTTGCAGACGGAAGAATTATCCTTGGCTCCGAAGCTGTAAAGTTAAATCTAATTGACGCGATCGGTGACCTGGATGATGCTGCGCGAAGCGCCCTGGAGCTTGCAGCTAAGCCCTTAAAGGAAGGGGAAAGCCCAGACCTTTACTACCCGATGGATCAGTTTCAAGCATTCCGGGACATTGTCGGGGCTGCCAGCAGTATCGGTAGATTCTTTTCGCAGGGAACTGTGGAGCTAAATTACCTAATGCGCTAGCGCAAGCTATTGTAAATACAGGATTTTACTACCTGAAGCAGCTGACTCGAATTCCCTGACTAGTGTATAGAACGGTCGCCGTACCGAATTATTCCAGCTTTTTACTTAGGGAATGCAGAAGATGTTTAGTCAGTTTAAATCTCATGTGCTGTGGGTAAAAACCTGGAGGTCTCTCCCAGTTTTTAGTTGGGTGAAAGCAGCAAAGCACTACCGCCAGGGTGAATATATAATTGCCAAAGATCTGTATCTCCAAGGGTTAGAAACTCGAGCTGATCATCCGGCTAACGTGTGCGCCCGGCTTGACCTTGCCTACTGCTTTTTCCGTCTTGGTAAGTATGAGGAAGCCAAGGAACATCTTCGACAGGTAATCGCTCAGTCCCCCGGGAACAAAGAAGGTTATCTTAGACTTGCACGTATTCAGATGTGGACCGGACAACCAATGGAGGCAAGTTGGACTCTTCGTCGCGCCTTACGTGAAGTCGGAACAGA
>CAZJXY010000302.1:0-5134 GCA_964549925.1 uncultured Bdellovibrionales bacterium
ACTACGATGCTGGCGCTGATCCATCCGAGCCGCGCTGGTATGCTCCTGAGGTGGCGTTCATTAAAAAGCTTCCACGAGTAATAGAGCTTGTAGAGTTAAAGCGGGTCCCGACGCTGCAAAAGATGCAGCTTTTACAAAGAGGAAATCGCTTAAGCGTCATGCCATTAAGTAAAATAGAATACGATACGATTCTGAAGCTGGCTTGACGAAATAATTAAAGACTCAATCCTACTAGCTTAAGTCTGGAAGTGGTGGCTCAGTCGATCGCTCCCCCCGAAATCTCTCGATCCATTTAGTAGCCCAGCTACCGATTGCATTAAAAGTATCTACCGCACCATCGACTGCGGCTGCACGCTCCGTTTCGTCCACAGCAAATCGATCCATGGACTCAATAAATGCTTTAAATTGCATCCCTGTTTGCTGAGGTCCGGCACCGTAAAAGTAAGTTAAGGCTCCTCTCACCGAATCCCCCAACGCTTGCGAAAACTGCTTACAGATTACTTACGAACCTAAGGTTGAACCTTCAGGCACATAAAGCGCTCCAATCACATGGGCTTTTGTTGGAAGGTCCGGTAGTTGATCAATCACGGGCATTTCAGCTATCGATTGCTCGGATTCTCCAAGAGTGATTAGATCTGTCTTTATTAGACCAGCTCGCCTCCGATTAGAGAGATCAATCCCCATCCCCTCCTCGAAAGAGCGTTGGTGAACATGATTTTCGAGGCTCGGCATGATGGTCTGAAGCAGCTTCAAAAGATCGCGATAATCTCCAAGTGACATCTTCGGACCCATAAATTCAGCTTCAAGAGCCCGGTCTAATGCATCGTGGGCGGCTTTAGTTCGATCGCGAATTTCAATCCGTATCGATGGCGCGGGAGCATTTTCGGGGCCGGTTGGAGCTTGAAAATTCATTTAGGGTACACCAAGATTATTACTAAAGTAAGGTTTGGAATATAGTTTGAGCGGTAGCGCTTGTCCAGAAAATTTGCTGGAGCCGATTCCTTGGTTACAACTCGAAGCCACCAATAGATAATCGAGAAACAATTGCAAGAACTAGTGTTCGCCGCAGATTACTTCGAAAGCGCGTGAGCTAAATTGTTGACAGCTAGTTGCGCCCGAAGAAGCGGTTCCGAAAACTGTGCCTCGGATACTTTCATGAATCCTCGGGTCTTTTCTTCGTTGAATAATGTTCCTTCCCCCAAATGATGCAATAGAACTTCAATTTCTTCGTTTGCTCTTATCCCAAGCAGGGCCAACCTGTCTGTGGGGGCGGTATCGATGAAGTTACGCAGTTTATCCGCACTCTCTATTAAGTTGTTAACACAGGCTTTACGAACATCTCCCGCTGCGGCGATGTATTCTTCGAAACGATAAACATCCTGCGCTCGCACATTCGGACTATTTGAAAGCCGTAGATCGGAACTTAGGTACTGATCTAGCTTTGTGTTCAACATTTGTCCGATCGTAGCAAGTGCCTCCTCAGAGAGGGAGATCTGATCAAGTATGGGCTGAAGCTCTGCAGCTGAAGCTATTCGAGGAGTAACAACACGTCCAGCAGATAACATCGAAGCCGTGTCGGTATAATCTTTTATCTGTCCGTCAATTTGGTGCTCTCGAATCCGCTCCTGTTCCGCATTCGAATCATAGATAAACTTCCCCAACGGGATCAAAATAGCAGCCGTAACTAGGCCAGTGCCAATCAATGCGCGATGGTTATTCGCTGGCGGGGGATTCGATATCTCCCTTTCGGAATCATGGACTGCGGCACCCCGTGTGCCCTCTGGATTCGGCATAACATCTCTCCGAAAATAGACTTGAGCCCCACAAGGCTCATAACAAAACAGTATATTATCGGATGCGGGGCGGCAATTCAAACGGCCTACGGCGCTTTGAATTCGGAATATTTGCAGACTCTTATGCCTCCAGCTATCTTTAACTCCGCAATACGTTAACCAAACGGAGGATAAATTTTCGTGAAACGACCGGGACGGCTCATGTCACCTGATTTTGAGAGCAGCCAAGTGAAATCGATCACTTCCACCACCCCGATCGGATTTATAGGCCTGGGCGCCATGGGAAGTGCGATGGCCAAAAACTTAAACGTAGATGGCTGCGACATTACCGTTTGGAATAGGTCTAAACCTCCGATTAAAGAAGCGCTCGCTGGCGGAGCTAAAGAGGCTGCGACGTTAACGGACTTAGCTGCTAACTCCCAAATTGTCTTTACATGCGTAACTGATCAAACAGCCTTGCGCTCGATCCTCTTTGGCGAGGGTGGGCTTTTTGCTGAGTCAGTGAAAAACAGTAGAGTAAAGGTGATTGTTGATCACTCAACAATTGCCCCCTCCGAAGCCGAAGAAATTTCTAGCGAATTATTAGAGCGCGGAGTTCATTTCATAGACGCTCCGGTAACGGGTGGAGATATCGGGGCCAAAAATCGGACCCTTACCATTATGTGCGGCGGAGATCCCCAGGCGATTGACTCTGTTCTGCCCTTTTTGTACCGCATGGCAAGTAACGTATACTACTGCGGTCCAACTGGATTCGGACAGAGAACCAAGGCAGTTAATCAATTGCTCACGGCGATGAGTCATCTTGGCTTAGCGGAAGCTTTGGCGCTTACTAATAAACTCAGTCTGGATCCGACGCTGACCATGGAGATCGTGGGAAGCGGGGCTGCTGGTTCTTGGGCAATTACTAGAAATGGCCCAAAGGTAATCGCCGGGGATTTTGCGCCGGGATTTAAAGCCAAAGATCAATTAAAGGATCTGCGGTTTGCGCTTTCTGAAGCCGAAAAGCAACGACTTGAACTTCCGGGGCTTAAACTTTTAGTTCAGAGATTCGAGGAGCTTCAGTCACAGGGTAAGGGCGAACTTGGAAATCACGCAGTGGCACTACTGTACAAGAAATAGCGGATCGAGGGCTTACCACCTGAAGGCTTAGGATCAAACAATCTAATTTACCTAAGAAACCTAAAATCCCAGTTTAGCCAATATTGTGATCAATCAATTGCAGACCTGATCAAGCGTCGTATTCTCCAATTTCTCAGCAACTATAAACCGGATTTGTTTAAACAATCTAAGCAAGCCCTTCTCCTTTTCAATCGGACTAGGTTCATAGAAATTACGACTCGCGGAAGATGTCGGTGCGAGCGCCCCCTCAAAAAGTCGAACCACTTCAGCAATAGTTATCTGAGCTGCCGGTTTCGAAAGCGCATACCCTCCTCTCTTGCCTTTGACGCTTTTCACCAACTTTGCTCTCTTTAGAATGAAAAGAATCTGCTGCAAAAAACGAGTCGGGATCTCTTGTTCAGCCGAGATCTCCTCAGCGTGAACCAAGCTATCCAGTGGTTGTTTGGCCAAGTAGGCCAAGGCTAATAGCGCGTATTCACTCCTATTTGTAAGTTTCATTTAACTAGTTTACAAACTTTATCAACTAAGTAATCTTATCGAGAGTAAAACTTTACGAGGTCCTTATGCGAACTCACCATAATCCAAACTTAAATCCAATGCGAGTAGTGATTGTCGGAGCGGGATTCTCTGGGAGTATGGTTGCCTACCACCTCTTGAGCAACGGTTCGACAATTTGGGATATTACTATTGTGGACGCCCGGAACGAGAACGCTCGGGGCATGGCCTACGATACAAATTCAGTGGCACATCTTTTAAACGTACCCGCTAGGCTTATGGGAGCTAATCCTACAAATCCAAATGGATTCTACGAGTGGCTATGCACGAGTGGCTATAAATACGATCCGAATGCCTTTGTCCCACGGGCACTATATCAGAAGTACCTGAACCAGATCATGGCCGAACCGATCGCACATCCAGATTACGCAGGTCGTTTTAGGTTTATTCGAGCCGAAGTAGTAGAGATCAAACCGGATGATAGCATACTTACGGTAACGCTTAAGGATCGCTCAGAAATACAAACCGATCGGATAGTATTGGCTCTGGGTAACATGCCATATTTAACTCCAGCACCACTTGTTACGCTGACTAATTCCCCCGATTATCATGAAAATCCTTGGTGCACTCGAATCCATAGCGAGCTTAAAGACGGCGCGACTATCGCGGTAGTCGGCTCAGGCCTTTCCGCACTTGACCTAATCCTCGACCTTGAGTCGCAAGGATTTCGCGGAAATTACATAGTTGTGTCACGACATGGCCTACTCCCAAAGGCCCACCCAGTATCCCATCGATCTATGACACTATCAGATCAATCAATCGCTGCTATGCACAACGGGCCGTTGTCAGCCTTAAGAGAATTCGTGCGACTGACTTACGCTTCAGGATTGGAGCTGGGAGATTGGGTTGGGATAATCGATGCTGTTCGGCCAGAAATTTCAAAAATTTGGAACTCTTGGCCGATAACTGAAAAGCGAAGGTTCCTCCGACATCTTAGAGCATACTGGGAGATTCATCGACACCGAGCGCCAGCTCAGAGCCTTGCGACTCTGGAACAGCTGAGCCAGAGCGGACGCCTTAAGCTGATTGCTGGTCGAGTAACCAGCGCGAGACCGAACCGGGGCGGCATCGAAATTAAAATGCAACCAAGAGGAATGACTCAAGAGATGAGCGTTAGAGCATCGCGAGTGGTAAACTGCACTGGCCCAGGTGCAGATATTTCAAGGCAGCCGCTACCTTTACTTTCCAATTTATTCTCATCGGGTATGGCTCGACCGGACCAGCTTGGAATTGGGATTGATTCCTCTGAGAATGGGGCGCTGATCGACGCACACGGTCACATTTCAAGCTCAGTCTTCACACTCGGTCCGATGAGGAAAGGAACTCTATGGGAAAGTACAGCGGTGCGAGAGTTGAGAATGCAGGCTTTAAGACTGTGTCAGACCCTAAATGAGTCGATACTGCTTGATCGAGAGGCGGCCTGAAGATAACAATTGGCTGATGCGTCGGAAGTTTTTCCTTTCCCCCACAGTTAAAGTCGCCAAGAAGTTACTCGGATGCTACATTCTCACCCGAAAAAGCGGGATGGTTACGATGGGTAAAATCGTTGAAACCGAGGCGTATTTGCACAAAAACGATCCAGCTTCACACTCCCATCGAGGAAAAACTAAGAGAAACTCTGCAATGTTCGAACAAGGCGGGATAGTCTACGTCTATTTTATTTATGG
>CAZJXY010000303.1:0-5129 GCA_964549925.1 uncultured Bdellovibrionales bacterium
GGTATTTCCAACTTTCACATCGTGCTGAGTGACACAGCGTCCCTCGTCTAAAGTCGTCACAAGTTGGCTGGTCGTATACATCACCTCGTAATCCGGGATACTGGTCATCGCAATACCAGTGACGATCAAAATAAGAAGGGCTACCCCTTTTATGATATAGCCGATCAATTCCCGACTAATACGAGCCTCCACAAGCAAAGAATATCTTCATTGGGGTGGAACGGCTAAATCAAAGAAAGGCTTTAGAAATAAAGCCTAAGGAACTGGGCAAAGACGCTGAAACAGGGACTTAGCTGCAAGCATGCGGTGTGTCTTTTCATATCCACCCTCTTTTAACTCAGCTAAGGAGCAAGCTTCGCCAGCGGGTATAAAGACCGAATCGTATCCAAACCCTCCTCTTCCGGAGGCTGTCATAGAGATCTTGCCGATTAGCTCTGCTCGCTCAAAAATGATCTCGCTTTCGGAGATGCGGAGAGCAAGCACACAAACAAACTTCGCTCTGCGATTATTTTTTTTATCGAGCAAGCTCAAAAGCTTTTCAATGTTCTTTTTTGGATCGGACGGCTCTCCCGAGAACCGTGCCGAATAAACTCCAGGCGCGCCGTTTAGAGCGTCAACCTCCAAACCTGTATCATCAGCTAAACTAGGTATCTTTGACCAACTGAAATAAGCGTCAGCTTTTAATTTTGCGTTTTCTGGATAGGTTGTCCCGCTCTCATCCACTTGAGGCTCCAGTTGATCGAGATTCTTAAGTTCAGAAGGTGGGAACAGTTTAATCCCTCCAAACTTGGCGGCGATCTGAGCAAACTCAGCGAGCTTCCCCTTGTTTCCGGAGGCAATAAGGATAGAACTTAAACTCATGGAGATCGTTCTAGCACGGAGGTTTGGTAAGGCCAAGAATGGTGAGCCACGTGCCGGGGGGCTTCAACTTAACTAACCCAATTTCAATTTACTCTGCTTCTCTACACACTCCGAAATTGATACAGTTTCGGCACGTTAAGGAGCTACCAACGAGACATGCCAGGAATGCCGAGCACATGACCATTAATATGTACATCGCTACGTGTGCCTGGTTATTGCTACTGATTGGCTATGCCAACAGAAAGAACCGCCGCCGCCATGTCCCGATCATGTTAACCGGAATATTTCTTGATGTCGCTCTGGTGGTATATCTACAAATTACACGAAATGCAGTCCAAATCGCGCTTAATTTCTCGCTGGCCGTCTTGCAGCAACTTCACATTGCTAGCGCGACCCTTGCGCTAGTGCTCTACTTTCCGATCCTCTACCTAGGATCTAAACTAGTCAAGGGCAGCGCTTCGAATGATCAGCGGCTACTCCATATAAAACTTGGAAAAGCCGCGATTATTTTTAGAACCCTGAGTTTTGGACTTATGTTTTCAATGTGGAAAAGCTAGGGTGTCGCACCTTGCCGGCGATCTCTCCAAGCAAGCCGAGAATCTCAGGAACTCGGTCGATAACTTCCTGCACGAGATTCGGTCGTAACCGATCTCTTTTCTCTGACTGATACATCTTGTAATGTATCACTTGGTCATTAATTTTTAGGAGCTAGCAGTGCCCCATTATTTTGGGTTTTTGCAGGATCTTGCTGTTGTAATGGTAGTGGCAGGGGTAACAACCCTTTTGTTCCACCTCATTCGCCAACCAGTTGTCTTGGGATATATCCTGGCTGGAGTAATCATTGGCCCATATACCCCACCCTTCCCTCTGATTCAGGATGAGACAAGTATTCGCTCGCTAGCTGAGCTCGGGATCTGCTTCGTTATGTTTCGAATGGGTTTGCACTTTAGGATCGGCGAGCTGTTAAAAATTGGCGCACCCGCATTTTTTGCAGGCTCGCTCGAGATTGCGATCATGATGGCACTTGGGTTTTACACCGGGCATTTCTTCGGATGGTCGTATACCGATAGTATTTTTCTGGGCGCGACTCTTTCAATCTCATCAACAACCATAATCGTTAAAACTCTTGTAGATCTGAACCTACTAAAGGAGAAGTTCACTAGGCTTACTTTTGCTATCTTGGTTGTAGAAGATTTACTTGCTGTCGCGATTATTGCATTACTTCCGGCAATCGCAGCATCTAGCGGTGTGCCGTTTTCAGACGTATTACTGCTGTTCCTTCGTTTGATTTTGTTTCTAGCTTGCTTTCTTACGCTCGGACTTTTGGTAGTCCCACGCCTACTAAAGTACGTTTCGCGCTTTCATGACGGAGAAATGTTATTAATCACGACGCTCGGGCTACTTTTTGCCTCGGCGCTTTTATCCGTAAAATTTGGATATAGTGTGGCGCTCGGCGCGTTTCTTATCGGAGCGATTACTGCCGAAGCCCGAGAAGCAGGCCAAATTGAGCGGCTGGTTCACCCTTTACGGGATATGTTCAGTGCCGTATTTTTCGTGGCCGTAGGTATGTTGATTCAACCGCAGTTGATCCTGCACTATTGGTCGGCAATTATTGTGCTCGCGGTATTGGTAGTTTTGGGGAAGACCATAAGCTGCGCTATCGGCGCACTGATTGGGGGTAATGAGCTAAAAACTTCGCTCAAAGTTGGAATTGGGCTAGCACAGATCGGTGAGTTTAGTTTTGTAATCGCACAGCTCGGGGAGACTCTCGGAGTAACTAGCAAATTTCTCTATCCACTGATTGTGAGCGTCTCAGCAACCACTGCATTTCTAAATCCCCCCCTGCTGCGCAACTCAGATCGACTCGGTAACAAGATCGCGGCCCTGCTGCCACAACGAGTTGTGACAGGTTTAAGCGATTACCGAAATTGGATAAAAAAGCTTGCCGAGAAATCGGCTTCCCGCGCCGAAGTATCATCACAGTGCTTGACTCGTATCGGCATTCATGGATTTGCAGTTACTGGAATTTTCCTGGTGGCCTCGTCTCTGGTTGGGGCGATTTCCGAGCACTATCGCACAGCAAGTGACTATGTCGGAGGCCCCGATATCCTGGGGTGGATTGGGGCCGTGATACTTTCGATACCTTCCGTGCTGATAATGATTTCCAATTTGGGAAAATTATCTGGAGAATTTACCGAAGTAAACACTTCTAATAAGCAGTCTCAAACTACCCTGCGCGGCGTCTTGTTTCTTGCGCCGGCACTGGTAAGCACCTGGATTATTCTACTAACGCTACTTTTAATCCGAGATCTGCGTCTCTCGATTTTTTTGGTATGCGTCTTAATCCTCGCGCTAATAGTAAGTAAGAAGCCGTTATTTGAACTTGCTGCTCTTTTAAAGCAAACCGTGTCCGGCCCTCGCCCTGCCGAGAAAGACGAAAATAATGACCCGGGAACTCTCGCCGTAAAAATTTCGGCATCGCAGGTACGGAATGTAAAAGTCCCAGAAACCTCCAAAGTTGCGGGACTCTTAATCCGAGAATTGCATCTTCGTGCGCGAACCGGGGCGAGTATCATAGGAATTGAGCGCGCTGGAGATAATATTGTAAATCCCGGCCCGGATGATGAAATTTTCGCTTTAGATACGTTGCTCTTGCTTGGGACCGAAAATCAGCTTAGTGCTGCTGAGAGGATCATTCGAGGAGAAGTCTAGTAAAGTTCGCGGGTTACATACAAAATTCAACTTTCATTGATGCTTTGATTGTGTTACTATTATTTATAATAGTAATTATGAGCCAAGCACGCGCAGCCGCTAATCAGGAAGATTCATCCTCGGACTTTACCTCCCGAGCTCGGCAATCTCAAGCTGACTCTGGCGATGACGCCGCATTTTTAAGTCTAAATTTTCCGGATAGAGAAGGGTCTGGTGCAGAGAATAGACAGGTTCAGGTCAACGAGCCCCTATTTCCGGAGGAAAACATTCCTGAGACAAGAGTTAGAATTGGAGCCCCGATCAACCAAAATTCTATCTCTAAATCTTGGGATATCGACTCTTTCCAAACCTTAATTGGAAATCGGATTATTTCAATCTTTCGTGAATCTGGAATATTCGACCAGTTCACAATGAAGCTTTCATCAAACTATGGCAGTCTCTCGTTTTTAAAGAAAGTGTGGGATAAATTCTTCCCCTCTCGTTCAATTACTCTTACTCTTGACTCTGGCGAGCAGAAATTCGACATTTTACAAGTTTCGATCGCTAAAGGGTGGCGAAGATATAACGTGGAGTTGCACCCGATTGGCAATCCCAAACCTGAGTTTGTAAAGTTCGTCTCCCATCTCGCTAAAAACTTAGATCTTAGTCTCAATCAATCAGATCCGAACCCTAACTCCTCAGAATTGGGGGCCATCTCCGCTGAGATGGGCGATAGACTTGCACTACTGCTTGAAAAGGATCGTCAAAAGGAGGAGCAAAAGGTTAACAGAGAGAAAACTTTGACTGAAAAACTACTTGAGTTTCAAAACTCTAAGCTCGGCAAACAACTTGCTGCGTTACTTGGATCTCGCGGCACCACAATTGAATATCCAAAAAGCGTGGCGCAATCTTCATATCTGCTTGAAGAAGGTGGTGAGTTTGAGAGAGTGGTAAAGGCAGACTACGCGCTTGGTTATGATAAAGATGGCTTCAAATTATACGCTCAAGAGATGGAGGCTTTTACTGAGTTTAAACTTTTTGACAAAAGACAGATTGTAGTTATCCGGCTGGATAGTGCGAATCAGAATTGGCAAATAAAATCGCGTAGTACCAAGGCAAATCTAAGAGACCTTTTAGAGCAGTGTCCATCCTTCAATGCAGTCGAGAAGTGGTTAGCAAAAGAGTTAAACAAACTCGAATAGAATTGACTTGTCAAATAGGGTGCGAGAACCCTCTGGATAGGTTAGTTCTCACACGTCAGCCCTCAGAAATAGATCGATTTTTATGAATAATTAATGCCCCACCCCTTGACTAGACAGGGATTTAATTTACCCTTTGATGCTATATATTCCCGAGTTCTCCCTTAATTCTACTAGTCTCTGAGTGATGTTTAATGGGTCCCGAACCTGACAGTAAAGATGTGGCCAGCAAGCCGAAAGAAAGCACGTGCATCGGTGTCAGCCGCGACTCAATGCTGAGCGTCAATTTTGAAGGAGGCTCTCCGGGACAGAGCACATATCTGGATAGGTCGACCTTTCTATCCGCTATTCCCGAGCATGTACCAACTATTGAGCTCC